>DASSQF010000359.1:0-6647 GCA_035702685.1 Propionibacteriaceae bacterium | reverse complement strand
CTCCCCGGCGTGCGCCGGCGACAGGCGCGGCCAGAACGAGAAGCCGCCGACCGACAGGAGCCGCTCGCGGGCGAACATGACGCAGCCGCCGACCCAGGCGACCTTGTACAGCCGCCAGCCGCCCTCGGGGATGTCCAGGTCAGCGGCGACGTGGACGAGGTTCGCTGCGTTGTGCAGCCGCCACCTCTGGAAGGCGTCGGACCCCGGCCCGACGGACTCCGGCGCGGGGCTGTCGTCCCAGAGGTCGAACGCGCCCACCTCGTGCGGCCGCCTGTCCTCGAGGTACGACAGGCCTTGGACAGCCGCGCCGACGAAACCGCAGCCCGACGACACCAGCGCCCTGTGCAGGCGTGTGACCATGCCCGGCTCCAGCCACACGTCGTCGTCGAGGTAGAGGACGGCGGGCGCGGACGAGAGAGTCAGCAGGAACTGCCGCTGCTCCGCCAGGCCGCGCCTCGGGAGGTGTCGCTCCAGGCGCACGTCGCGGCCCTGGGCGCGCAGCACGCTCACCATCGTGCGGACGGCGGGAGCCTCCGCGGCCGGCTCCGACCCTTGGTCGCTGATGACCACGTCGAAGTCGGCATCCGTCTGAGCGGCCAGGCCGCTGAGGGTGGTGGCGAGCTCGGCGGTCCGGTCGCACGTCGGGACCAGCACCTCGACGGGCACGGGCCCCCGCTCATCCACCGGCTGACCCCACCTGCCGGACCACCGTGCCTTCACGCGGGGCGCCTCTCGTCCTCGGGCGTCGCGGCCGAACTGCGAATCCGGCTCACGACGGCCGAGGTCGACTTGTCCGGCACGAAGTCGAGGAGGGCGACGCTGCCCCCGTACGACTCGACCACCGCGCCCTCGGGGAGGTCCTCGGGACTGTAGTCACCGCCCTTCGCGTAGACGTCCGGCCTCAGCCTCTCCACCACGGGTACGGCCGTGTCCGTGGAGAACGTCGTGACGAGATCCACGCAGCTGAGCGCGGCGAGCACGGCGGCACGGTCCGTCACGGGGTTGATCGGACGGTCGGGTCCCTTGAGGCGCCGGACCGAGTCGTCGTCGTTGAGCGCGACGACGAGGACGTCGCCGAGCTGCTTCGCCTGCTCGAGGTAGCGCGTGTGACCCCGGTGAAGGACGTCGAAGCAGCCGTTCGTGAGGACGATGCGCCGGCCCTCCCGCCGCAGGTCGTCGAGGCGGAGGGCCAGCTCGTCGAGCTCCACGACCGCCGTCGCGAGGCCGCCCAGGTGGGCCGTGAGGTCGTCGAGGGAGCAGACGGAGGTGCCCTCCCTGTGGACGACGATGTCGGCCGCCACCTGCGCGAGGTTCAAGGCGGTCGGCGGAGTGAGACCGGCCGCCAGTCCGACCGTGAGACACGCGACGAACGTGTCGCCGGCGCCGGCCGTCTGCTGCTGCGACGCCCTGTGCGCCCAGGTACGGTGCTCGACGATCGGGCGACCCGGCTCGCCGAGGGCGCTCTCGCCGGTGGTGCCGAGCGTGAAGCCTGAGCCGGCGAGCGCGATGGTGCCGTCGGAGTCCAGGGTGACCACGACGCAGCGGGCGCCTGTACGGGCCAGGAGCTCGGCCCGGCGCGACCGCATCGCCTCGACGCGGTCGATCCCGTCGAGGCCTCCCAGGAGCTGAAGCGCCTCGTCCGCGTTCGGCGTGCACACGTCCGCCCTGAGCTCGCGCCATCGGCGCGGCTCGTGCGCGTCGACGACGACGAGCGGCGCTGCGCCTCCTCGGTCGCCCAGGAGCAGCAGCAGGGTCTCCCTCACAGCCCCTTCGAGCGTCCCCAGTCCGTGGTCGCAGACGAGGACGGCCTCGGCGCCACGGATCGCCTCGGGCAGGAGCGAGGCGAGCCGGTCGAGCACCTCGGGAGTGGGGCGGGTGCCGGGCTCGTCCACCCGGGCGAGGATCTGCCCGCCGGCGACGATCCGGCTCTTCGTCATGGTCGTCCCGGGAGCCGTGAGGAGGAGCCCGCAGTCCACGTCGCCCTCAGCGAGCAGCTCCCGGACCTGCGACCCCGGCTCGTCCTCACCCACCACGGAGACCAGCTGGACGCGTCCGCCAAGGCGAGAGGCGTTGAGGGCGCTGTTCCCGGCCCCACCGGGGGCCGCCACGCGGTCGCGGAGCTCGAGCACGGGAGCCGGGGCTTCACGGCACAGCCTGGACACGTCCGTGTGCCACCACCCGTCGAGGATGACGTCGCCCACCACGACGATCCTCGGTGCGGCGGCGGCGAGGAGCCCCGGGACGCTGTCGTCCGGGGCGACGAGGCCGGCCAGGTGCCCTGAGCGCGGAGTCATCGAATCCTCCTGAGGTGCAGGTGAGAGGTGTGATGTACGTGCTTGTCCGCCGCTCCTAGGGTGCGGGCATGGAAGCTCCCGGATGCCCCGTGGGACTCCTCATGCCGCGGTTCGAGGACGTACGTCGCATCGCCGTGCTGCGCGGTGGAGGCCTCGGTGACCTCCTGTTCGCCCTGCCGGCCGTCGAGGCCCTCGCAGCGGCGTATCCGGACGCCGAGGTGACGCTGCTCGGTACGGCGCTGCACGCCGAGCTGCTCGGCAGCAGGCCGAGCGCGGTCGACCATGTCGAGGAGATCCCGAAGGGGGCGGCCGGTCCCGGGCAGGTCGACGTGCGGGCCTTGGACAGGTTCCTCGCGCAGACCACGGCTCGGGGAGTGGACCTGGCCGTCCAGCTGCACGGCGGCGGCAGGCAGTCCAACCCGCTGGTGCTCGGACTGGGTGCCAGGCACACCGTCGGCTCCGGAACGCCGGATGCGGCGCCGCTGGAGCGGACGCTGCCGTTCGTGTACTACCAGCACGAGGTGGTCCGCGCGCTCGAAGTCGCCTCCCTGGCAGGTGCCCCCGCCGTGGTGCTCACGCCGCGGCTCACGGTGACCGCCGAGGACCTCGCCCGCGCGACGGAGGCGCTGGGCCGAGCGTCCGCCGAGCGTCCGCTGCTGGTCATTCACCCGGGGGCACGGGACCCGCTGCGCCGCTGGGACGTGCACCGGTTCGCGCTCGTCGCGCGCTGGGCCGCTGAGGACGGCTTCGACGTGGTCGTCGTCGGCGACCCCTCGGACACCGCGCTGGGTGACAGGCTCGTCGATCTCGCCACGGACGAGGCCGCAGCGGCCACCGCGAAGCGCGCCCGTGTGCACCGGGCCGGAGCGTGGGGCCCGGACCCCGGCCGTCGTCTGCACGAGCTTCCGCCTCCCGTCGACGGGCCGGGGACGATCCGGTCCATGGCAGGCCGGCTCGACCTGTCCGGCCTCGTCGGCGTCCTCGCGCTCGCCACGGTGATGCTCGGCAACGACAGCGGGCCACGCCACCTCGCCCAGGCGGTCGGGACGCGGACCGTGAGCATCTTCTGGATCGGGAACGTCGTGAACGCCGCCCCCGTCGACCGCGGCCGGCACCGGCTCCACATCGGCTGGGTGACGCGATGCCCCGTGTGCGGACGCGACGTCACCGGCCTCAGCGAGGAGACCTGCGACCACGAGTTCGAGCTCAGCCCCGAGGTGCGACCCCAGGACGTGTACGCCGACGTCCTGGCCCTCGCCGAGGAGGCCGCCGATCACGGCCAGGACCCCTCGGTGTCGGGGCAGATGAGGAGCTCGCGCACCTCGCAGCCCTGAGGCTGCGACAGGGCGAACAGGACCGCTCGCGCGACGTCGCGCGGGTCGTTGAGATGCGTGTCGGGACCCGGCTTGTACTGCTCGGTGCGACCGTCGAAGAAGCTCGTCGACATGCCGCCCGGGATCAGCGTGGTGACCCCGATCCTGCCCGCGGTCTCGGCGGAGAGCGCCCGGCTGAAGCCGAGGATCCCGAACTTGGAGGCGCAGTAGGCCGTCGCGTCCGACACCCCGCGGAGCGCGAGCGTGGAGGCCACGGTGACGACACGGCCGTGAACCGCCTCGAGGTGCGGCAGTGCGGCGCGGACGAGGTTCACGGTGCCGAGGAGGTTCACGGCGATGACCCTGTCCCACTCGTCGCCCGGGATCTCGTCGAGGCGCCCGCACCGGTCGATCCCCGCCGCAGTGACGATGGCGTCGATCCGCCCCAATCGGCTCGCCGCGTGCTCGACGGCGTCCTCCACTGCCCGTCTGTCGCTCACGTCCACGCTGTAGACCGGCCCGTCCTCGGACGGCGCGGGAGCCAGGTCGAAGACCACCGGCACGCCTCCCGCCGAGGCGACGGCAGCCGCGATGGCCGCGCCGAGTCCAGATCCGCCTCCCGTGACGAGGACGTTGCCGATCCGCGGGGGATCGACGAACCGGTTCAGGTCGTCCTGTGCCTCGATGCTCATGCTCATGCTGTCGCCTCCTGTGCTGCGTACTGATGGACGGGTGAAGGACCGGAGGGGTGCCACGTGGCGACACCGCCGGCCCGGAGGAAGGTCGTGGTCGCGGCGACGGCCTGTGCCACCGCCGAGCTCATCCCTGATGCGGCCGGCCCGGCGAGGACGGTCGCGAGGAAGCCGGTGAACCGGTCTCCCGCCCCGCACGTGTCGACGTCCTCGACAGCGACCGCCGGGACGAGGATCCCGTCTCCGGGGGCGTTGCCCGTGTGCACCCAGGCCCCTTCGGGACCCAACGTCACCACGACCGTGCTCGACTTCCAGGCGCTGCGGAGCCGGGCCGCCGCGACTCCTACGGCACGGGAGCCTTCGGCGCTCTCGTCAGCGTCCACCGCTGTGAGGGCTTCAGCGCGGTTGGGCGTGACGGCCGCCATCCCGGGCACCGGGAGCACACCACGGGGATGCGGGTCCCAGACGACCGGCACGCGTCGAGCAGCACGCTCGATCGCCGTCCGGATCGTGGGGTCGGAGAGCAGGCCCCGCCCGTAGTCCGCGACCACGAGGGCCTCGGCCGTGCCCACCGCCCTCACCATGGCCGCCGTGGCCTTCGGGGACGGGGCCGGACCGCATCCCTGGTCGAAGCGGACCACCGGGGCACCGCCGTTGAGGACCCTGGTCTTCACGGGGGTCGGCGCGTTCGACCGCGTCGCCACGAGGTGGACGCCGACGAGGCAGCTGCGCAGGTCGCGGGTGAAGTCGTCGTGCGACACGGCGGTCACGAGGGTCGTGTGGTGGCCGTCGGCCGCCAGGAGTCCGGCAACGAGGCCAGCGCCTCCGGCCCGCACCGTGATCTGCTCCACGTCGACCACCGGGACCGGCGCGTCAGGACAGAGCCTGGTCGAGGTCCCGTCGATGTCGCGATCGAGCAGGAGGTCACCGACGACGACCACCCTCATGCCTCGTCCCCCACGTCGTCCGGGCTCGCGAACATCGTGGCGATGGTGGCGTCGAACGCCCGGCAGATCGCGTGCACGGCGACGAGGTGGCACTCCTGTGCGCTCGCCGGCGTGCCCGCGATGCAGATGGCCTCGTCCGACGCGGCCGCGAGCGGGTTCGTGCCCGGCCCCGTGAGGGCCCAGGTCGTGATTCCCAGCTCACGCGCCGCCCGTACGGCCCTGAGGAGGTTCGGACTGCGCCCGCTGGTGCTGAGGACCACGAGGACGTCACCAGGGCGGCCATGTGCGCGGACCTGCCGGGAGAACACCTCGTCGTAGCCGTAGTCGTTCGCGACCGCCGTGAGCGCGGAGGTCTCCGCGTGCAGCGCGATGGCCGAGAAGGGCGGCCGCTCGCCGTCGAACCGGCCCACGATCTCGGCCGTCAGGTGCTGCGCCTCGGCAGCTGAGCCGCCGTTGCCGCAGACCAGGAGACGGTGACCGGCAGCGAGCCGCTCCGCGAGGACCCGTCCCCAGGCAGCGAGCTGCGCCTCCTGGGCCTCCAGCGAGGTCAGGGCCTCGACCGTACGGCGGATGTGGCTGCCCACGACGGAGGTCAGCTCGTCGAGGTCCCCGTCGGGCTCGGACGGGGTGAGGACGGGCATCCCGCCCCTGTCCCAAGCCAGCCGTGGCTGTCCCGCAGACCTGGCTGAGGTGGGGTTCCGGCGGGTCATGATGTCGTACCTCCTACCGCGGGGAGTACGTCGTGCGGGTACGGGACGCCGTCCCGCTCGCGGAGAGCGAGGAGGTACGCGTCCTCTGTGAGCTCGGCCACGTGGTCCCAGGAGTAGCCACGCTCGACACGGCGTCGGCCGGCCGCACCCATCCGTGCCACGAGGGCGGGGTCGTCCAGGAGACGACGCACGGCGTCGGCGATCGCGTCCTCGTCCTTGGGCGGAACGTGGATGCCCGTGACACCGTCGGAGACCGAGTCCTGCAGGCCGCCCACTGCCGCGACGACCACGGGGACCCGGCAGGCCATCGCCTCGAGAGGCACGATGCCGAACGGCTCGTACCAGGGAGCGCACACGACAGCCGTGCAGCTGCGGAGCATCGCGGGCATCTCGGCCTGCGGGAGCTGGCCCCGGAAGACGACTCGGTCGAGCACGCCGAGCGACCGCGCGACCTCCTGGAGGCGCCGTGCCTCGGGGTCCTCCGAAAGCGCGCTCGAGCCCGAGGGCCCGCCCACGATGTGGAGCTCCACGTCGTCGACACCGGCGTCACGGAGGCGGGCCAGCGCGCCGATGACGAGGTCGACGCCCTTGCGTCGTACCAGCCTGCCGACCGCCGCGATGCGTCGGCGCCCGCCGGTCGGCTCGCTCGCCGAGCCGTCCCCGAAGAGCCCGAGGTCCACACCGCACGGCG
>DASSQF010000358.1:0-11713 GCA_035702685.1 Propionibacteriaceae bacterium | reverse complement strand
TTTCCGAGTTGCAGACTTGCGCAACTATAAGCCCTCGCTCGCCGAGTTGCCAGTGTGACCACCCGGTGGCCGCGCCGCCTCGCTGTGGCGTCGTCACGCAACCTCGAGGCGCAAGACCCGGCAGGATGAGGCTCGCCGAGCGCCGATGAAAGGGTCCTTCATGCGTCTTGCCGCCCACGAGTTCACGTTCACCCTGCCCGCCTGGGTCGACGACCTCCTGGAGGACGTCCCGGACGCGATTCCCACGCCGGAGGGGCGCATGCGGCTCGTCCACCGCCTCGCCGACCGCAACTGGCGCGAGGGCAACGGGGGACCTTTCGCCGCCCTCGTGGCGGAGAGCGGTACGGGCCGGATCGTGTCCGTCGGCGTGAACGTCGTCCTGTCGAGCGGCGTGTCCTCCGGGCACGCGGAGGTGACGGCCCTGGGAACGGCGCAGCGCGCGGTGGGCTCATGGGACCTCGGTGGGGCGGGCCTTCCCGACCACGAGCTCGTCGTGAACTGGCGGCCGTGCGCGCAGTGCTACGGCGCCACGTTGTGGTCCGGGGTCCGGACCATGGTCGTGGCCGGCTCCGGTCCCGAGCTGGAGGAGATCACGACCTTCGACGAGGGGCCGGTACGCGACGACTGGGCGGAGCAGTTCGAGGCGCGCGGCATCCACGTCGTCCACGACGTCGAGAAGGAAGGCGCCCTGGCGGTGTTCCGGAGCTACCGGCACGCGGTCGACGCCGGCGCCGTCAACGTGTACAACGCCCGCCAGGGATAGGGCGAGGCGCCGGGAGGGCGCTCATCCCCGGTCTCGTGCATCCAGTGGCGCATGGCGACACCCTGTCGTCCATGGCCGACGGTGTGCACGTATGTGCCACTGAGTGCACGTCGCATGAGCGGGACCCCATGATGTCGGCACCTAGGCTTGCGGAGTGACAGCCGATGCCAGCCCCAAGGGAAGCGCCACCACAGGTCTGGACGTGAGCCCCACGTCAGAGGTCGCGGGTGCGATCGACGACCTCGCGCCCCACGCGTCCCTCCTGTGCCTCGTGACCGGAGTGACCGGCTACGTCGGCGGCCGGCTCGTCCCCGAGCTGCTGGCCTCCGGACACCGCGTACGGGCTGTGGCGCGGCACACGGGCCGCCTCAGGGACCGGCCGTGGTTCTCCGACATCGAGGCGGTCGAGGCTGACGCGAGCGACCTCGACGCGATGCGCGAGGCGATGGCCGGCGCGGACGTCGCCTACTTCCTCATCCACTCGATGGGCGCCGGCAAGGACTTCGGCGCCAAGGACCGTCAGGTGGCGATGGCCTTCGCGCGTGCCGCACGTGAGAAGGGCGTCAAGCGCATCGTCTACCTCGGCGGCATGCACCCCGACGACGACGAGCTCTCGCCGCACATGGCCTCACGCAAGGAGGTGGGCGACATCCTTCTGAACAGCGGCGTGCCGACGACCGTCCTGCAAGCCGCGGTCATCATCGGCTCCGGTTCCGCCTCGTTCGAGATGATGCGCTACCTCACCGAGCGGCTGCCCGTCATGACCACCCCGTCGTGGGTGACCAACCGGGTCCAGCCCATCGCCATCCGCGACGTGCTGCGCTACCTGGTCGGCAGCGCGACGATGCCACCGGAGGTGAGCCGTACGTTCGACATCGGCGGCCCGGAGGTGCTCACCTATCGGGAGATGATGCAGCGGTACGCGGCCGTGTCGGGCCTTCCTCGACGCCTCATCGTGCCGGTCGGCGTGCTCACCCCGAGGCTGTCGAGCCTGTGGGTCTCGCTCGTCACGCCGGTGCCCGCCGCGCTGGCGCGACCCCTGGTCGACTCGCTCATCCACGAGGTCGTCTGCGCCGAGCACGACATCGCGGAGTACGTGCCCGACCCCGCCGACGGGCTCATCGGGTTCGACCGCGCCGTCGAGCTGGCGCTGGCGAAGATCGCCGGGTCCGACGTCGCGACGCGCTGGTCGTCAGCCTCCGTGCCGGGTGCGCCGAGCGACCCGCTGCCCTCCGACCCGGACTGGGCGGGCGGCTCTCTGTATCGCGACGACCGCGAGGTCCACGTCGATGCGCCCACGGAGGTGGTGTGGCAGGTCCTGCAGCGGCTCGGCGGCCAGTCCGGCTGGTACTCCTGGCCCCTCGCCTGGTGGGCGCGAGGCCTCATCGACAGGCTCGTCGGAGGGCCGGGCATGCGCCGGGGCCGGCGGGACCCGGAGAAGCTCTGGGTGGACGACGCGGTGGACTTCTGGCGTGTCGAGGAGATCGATCGCGGTCGCCTGCTCCGGCTGAGGGCCGAGATGCGGCTGCCGGGCCTCGCATGGCTCGAGTTCGAGGTGTCGCCCGACGGCGAGGGCAGCCGTCTTCGCCAGTCAGCGATCTTCCACCCGCGCGGGCTGAGCGGCCATGCCTACTGGTGGTCGGTCAGCCCCTTCCACGGGATCGTGTTCGGCTCCATGCAGGCAGGGATGAAGGCTGCGGCGGAGAGGCTGGCGACCGGCCGGACCGTACCGGCGGGCAAGGGCGACTGAGATCAGCGCGAGCTCCCTCGTGGGGGAGTCGCCACCCGCTCATCGATGTGCGAGGTGTTCGGTCAGCCGGCGGCGGTATACCAGCGCAGGACACGCAGCGCGCGCAGCGTGTTCCAGCGACTCGGCGAGCCGTCGGGCTCCTCGAACCGGACGTGGACCGTTCCCGGGTGCGTGTTCTCGAGCAGCCAGGATCCGTCGGGCTGTTGCTTGGCCCGGATGATGGCGATCGCTTCGGCCAGTCGGGGGTCGGGCGTCCCGCCGCGCAGGGCGAAGTAGTCCGCCGCCTTGAGGACGTCGTAGTGCCATCGGGGCGGGTACGAGAAGCTCAACCACTCGGGGGTCACCACCTGGCCCGTCCGCAGGGACCGGAACAGGCGGCGCCGCAGCAGGTACTCCTCGCCCTTCGTACGCGCGGCGAGAACCTCCTCGGACCCGCCGTTGCGCCGTTCCCATCGCCACAGCGCGTCGACCACCGCGAGGGTGCTCGCGAAGGATCCGGGCGCGGAGGGCGTCGTCGCCCAGCAGTTCCACCCGCCGTCCGGCAGCTGGTCGGCCAGGAGCCTCCGCACGATCCGGTCGACGTTGACGCCCAGGTAGGTCCCGATCACGATCGTGCCGGCATTGATGCAGCAGTCCACCTCGCCCTCGAAGAACGGCGACCCGTCGTACTCCCACCGGCAGTTCCGCGTGACCAGGTCAGCTGTCTCCTGCATGACGGGGCTGTCTGGAGGCACCCCGAGGTGGCAGAGGTCGAGAAGGACGGGGTACGTCGCCGTCCACGGCTGTCCCGCGGTCCTCTTCAGGTCCTCGTCCGTCGCGGGTGTGGGAAACGGCGGTGGGGGCTGACCCGCAGCCAGCGCCTGCGCCGTCGCCGCCGCGAACGCGGCCGTTCCTGGGAAGCAGGCACCGTCGGCCCACTGGCCGTCGGGGGCCCGCAGGGCGAGCAGTCGAGCACCCCATCCTTCGTGCTCCACACGTGCTCGCTCGTTGGCAATCTCGATCTCCGGGGCGCCGATGAGGTCCCGCATGACCTGCCAACGGATCGCGGGGTCTCCCCCCAGCAGCCACGCGACGAGCGGGTCGTCCTCGGCCATCGGGGCCGTTCGAGATGCCTGCAGACCGTCCGGCTCCGTGGAGAAGTCCATCGAGCGACTGTAGCCCGCACGGTCTCAGCGACCGGCCACGATGACGCACGCGCGTGAGGTGGGGCGGCGGCCGGGCACACCTGAGCACCATGTGCGAACACCCAGTCACGGGCCCTGGAGGGCCGTCACTGGGTGTGGCAAGGAGGTACTGCTGGTGGGCGGTACTGGGATCGAACCAGTGACCTCTTCCGTGTCAGGGAAGCGCGCTCCCGCTGCGCCAACCGCCCGAGGTGGAGACGGGATTTGAACCCGTGTACACGGATTTGCAGTCCGTTGCCTCGCCTCTCGGCCACTCCACCGTGTTGTCTCCGAGCGGACGACGGGATTCGAACCCGCGACCCTCACCTTGGCAAGGTGATGCTCTACCAACTGAGCCACGTCCGCATTGCACCCTCCCGGGTGCCCGGTAGACATTACAGGTACAGCCGCGACGGGCACAAACCGGCTCGCAGGTCACGACGTGAGCAGCCTCAGCCGCATGTTCGGCATGGGGTGGACGGCGAAACCGGCGGCCTCGTACAGGCCTTGTCCCATGTCGGTGGCGAAGAGCTCCGCGACCTCCGCGCCGGACTCGCGGGCCCATGAGAGGACAGCTTCGAAGGCGAGCCGGGCGTAGCCGTGACCCCGGTGCTCAGTGAACGTGGAGACGTTCGAGATCGTCGCGATCCGCCCGGTGAGGTTCCGAGGGGAGGGCAGGTGAGTACGGAGGTGGCCGACCGCACTGGCCACGACCTCACCGTCCACCTCCACGACCCGCAGCGCGACCTCCGGTGACTCGACGTGAGAGGCGAACCAGGCATGAGCGGCCTCCTGCCAGGTCGGATCCGCGTGGTGAGCCTCTCCCATCGCCGCGAACATGGATGCCCGGAGCCGGGTGAGGGCGGCTGCGTCGTCGACCGTCGCCGCACGTACGAGTGTGGTCATGGTTCAGAAGTGTGGCCCGAAGGACCGACAGAGTCCGGCTTTCGCCCTGGACCGCCTGCGTCGCCCGCCCCGGATGCGACCATCCCTCCGGGTCGGCTATGGTTGTCCACCGCAGGGGCGTATGGCGCAGTGGTAGCGCGCTTCGTTCACACCGAAGAGGTCACTGGTTCGAACCCAGTTACGCCCACCCTCTGACGAGCGCGTACCCGCGTTTCCGCGCTCCGCTCGCCACCCGGTCCTGAATCAGGGCCCGTCAGAAACCAGCACCTCAGCGACTCCGCGCCCCTTCCCCCGAACGCGCGGCTCGCACCCTGCGACGGCCAAGCGTCTCCCGAGCCCCGTCGAGGCGGCGTGCTATCAGGAGACGCCTCGAGCGGGAGCAGCGGTGGCCGCGATGGCTGCGGGCCGCCTCGTGCTCGTCACACCGAGATCCACGCCGATCACGTCGGTGCCGGCCCGGGCCCATGAGAGGACACTCGGGAGCAGTGCCGGAAGAGAGGGTGAGCCATGGTGTCGGTGGACCTGCTGGTGATCGGCTGGGGGAAGGCCGGTAAGTCGCTGGCCGCGAAGGCGTCGGCGACCGGTCGTACCGTCGCCCTGGTCGAGCGCTCGCCGCAGATGTACGGCGGTACGTGCATCAACGTCGCCTGCGTCCCCACGAAGGACCTGCTCACGTCGGCGGAGCTGCGCAGGCCCGGTGATGACCCGGCCGACTGGTTCCGGGACTCGGTGGCCGGGCGTGACCGGTTGATCGGCACCTTGAACGGCGCGAACCACGCCATGCTGGACGGCAAGCCCGGCGTGACGCTGGTCGATGGTGTCGCCCGCTTCACGGGCCCCAAGACCGTCACGGCACGTACCGTCGACGGCGACGTCAGCATCACGGCCGAGACGATCGTCATCGGGACCGGCACCGTGCCGACGCCGTTGACCGTGCCGGGCGGCAGCGGGCCGCGCGTGTACGACTCGACGACCATCCAGCACGTCGACCCCTTCCCCCTGCGCCTCGTGATCGTCGGCGGTGGCTTCGTCGGGCTCGAGTTCGCGAACATGTTCGCCCACTTCGGCTCGCGCGTCACGGTCCTCGACACGTCGGAGGTCTTCCTGCCACGGCTCGACCGGGACGTCGCCGACGCGGTCCACGGCACCCTCCGGGAGCACGGGATCGACATCGTCCTCAACGCTTCGGTCGCGGAGATCGTGGACGGTGAGCAGGAGGCGGTGGTCCGCAGCGACCGGGGTGACGTGCGCGCCGACGCGGTTCTCGCTGCTGTCGGTCGTACACCGGTCACGTCGGACCTCGGACTGGACGTGGCGGGGGTGGCCATGGACGAGCGTGGCTACATCGTCGTCGACGACCGGCTGCAGACGTCCGTACCCGGGGTGTACGCGGTGGGCGACGTCAACGGCGGACCCCAGTTCACGTATGTGTCCTTCGACGACCATCGCATCGTCTGGGACGCCATTGCGGGCGACGGCCGTCGCCGGCGCTCCGACCGTGTCGCGGTCCCGATCACCACCTTCATCACCCCGCCCCTGTCCCAGGTGGGGATGTCCGAGTCCGATGCCCGTACGAGCGGGCGGCCGGTCCTCGTCGCGAGCAAGCCGGTCGCGTCCATCGCCGCCATGCCGCGGCCCAAGATCGTCGGCGAGACCCACGGGCTGATCAAGGTCCTCGCCGACGCCGCCACCCGCCGCATCCTGGGTGCCACGGTCTTCTCCACCGACTCCCAAGAGGTCATCAACCTGGTCGCGCTCGCGATGCGACTCGACGCAACCGTCGACGATCTGCGGGACGGCATCTGGACCCATCCCTCGAGCACCGAGGGCCTCAACGAAGTGCTGGCGGACCTGGCACCACTGACGTGACGAGCCGGGCGCTCTCAGGAGGAAGAGGCGGCCTCACTCCAGCCGCTCACTCGACCACATGGATGCTCGGGATCGGCCGGGCGAGCTCGCCGGTGCCCCTGCTGACGCCAGGGACCGAGCGCGTACAGTCCGTCGTGGCTAGTGGAAGGACTGAGCGATGACTCTTGGCTGGCTCGCCACCCTGGTCGCCGTCGGCGTGGCCGTCTTCGTCGTCGTGCTGAGCCGACGCAGACATCGCTGACGCGTCACCTCGGCTCAACAGCATCGTGCTGGGCATCGAACGGGCTGGTCCGGCAAAGCGGCCGTGCTCGACGCGGCCGAGACGCTCGACGGCCGCCGGGTGCCGCGAGCCGGGCCGTCGAAGATCTGGTGGGCCAGTACCTGTCCTACTGCTCCACAGGAGCCACGGCTGCCGGGTTGTGCACGGACAGCCGGTAGACCCCGTACACGGCGAGGGCTCCGGCGAGTGCGAAGACGATGTCGGCCCACCACGGCGCGCCCGCGGCCTCGCCGAGGACGACGATGCCGATCGTCACGCCGACGAGCGGGTCGATCACCGTGAGACCCGCCACCACGAGGGTGGGGGAGCCGGTGGAGTACGCGGTCTGCACGAGGTAGCTCCCGAACAGGGCCGCCGCGACCAGTCCGACGAAGCAGACGAGGGTGAGCCAGTCAGTGGGCGAGACGTGGAACGCGTCCTGCACGATCGTCTGGATCCTCGTGATGAGGACCTTGGCCAGGGTCGCCACGAAGCCGAAGAGCATGCCCGCGCCCACCACGTAGAAGAGCCTGGGCAGCCTCCTCCGCAGGCGCGCGAAGGCGAGGCCCAGTGTCAGGAGCAGCACGCCGAGGATCGAGACCACGACGACGAGCTGCGTCCCCTCGACGGGCCGCGTGGTGGTCGTCATGGCAGCGACGGTCACGAACGCGCCGACTCCGAGGATGCAGAGGAGGACGGCGCGTACGGACACCGCATCGAGACGCTGCCTCATGACCCGCGCGTTCACTACCACGGTGACGATCAGCGCCGCTGCTCCCAGCGGCTGGACCACCGTGAGCGGGGCGAGGTACAGGCTGAACAGCTGGAGGACGATCGCGAGTCCGAGCAGGAGGGTTCCGAGGAGCCAGGCGGGCCTCCGCGCGAGGGCCAGCAGCTCTCGGACGTTCAGGCTGACGCGATGTCCGGGCGCACGGGCCGAGCCCACGTCCGAGACCCCGTGGTGCTGGAGCTGTGAGCCGATCGCCAGGCACACGGCGGCGACGAGTGCTACGGGGATCCCGAACGCCTGAGCTGGAGTGAGGGAGATCGACGGCAGAGGCACGTCTCGGAGGCTAACAGCCCTCGCCGGGGTGGCAAGGTACGAAGCCGGGCGGGCCCAGGACGAACGCCCGCGCCCCTCGGGCCTCCAGGCTGGTCGGGTTCGGCACCGTTCGGTGACTGGCGAGTGCCAGGATGGCGACAGACCCGACGAGAGGCTGGCCATGAGCGCACTGACCGACACGTTCCCCCTCACCAGCGGCACGACGATTCCCAAGATCGGCTTCGGCACGTGGCTGCTCAAGGAGGGCGACGAGTGCTACGACGCGGTGACCGAGGCCCTGAAGGCCGGCTACCGGCACATCGACACGGCCCGTGCGTACCACAACGAGGCGTCCGTGGGACGGGCCGTACGGGACTCCGGGATCCCTCGCGAGGAGGTCTTCGTGACGTCGAAGGTGCCGGCCGAGGCCAAGAGCTACGGGGCCGCCGTCGAGCAGTTCGAGATCACGATGCGCGAGATCGGGCTCGACTACCTCGACCTCCTCCTCATCCACGCGCCCTGGCCCTGGAACGAGCGCGGGAAGGACTGCCGGGCCGAGAACAAGGAGGTGTGGCACGCGATGGAGAGCTTCGTCGCGGACGGGCGGGTGAGGGCGATCGGGATCTCGAACTTCACGCGCGCCGACATCGAGAGCCTTCTGCCCGCCTGCACGATCATCCCGGCCGTCGACCAGATCCAGTGGTACATCGGGCACGACGTCGAGGACACGGTGGCGGCGTGCGCCGAGCACGGGATCGTCGTCGAGGCGTACTCGCCCTTCGCGCACGGCCGCATCGTCAACCACCCGGACATCGTCGACATGGGCCGCCGGTACGAGGTGTCGGCCCCGCAGCTGTCGATGCGCTACCTCCTGCAGAAGGGCGCCGTGCCGCTGCCGAAGGCGACCTCGCCGGAGCACATCCGGGCGAACGCGGAGGTCGACTTCGAGATCTCCGACGCCGACATGGCCGTCCTCGACGCGCTGCGCGACACCGAGAGCCACCCGGCGGCAGCGACGTTCCGCTGGTCGTGACGCGTCGAGGGGCTGGGGGAGCGCCGCAGCTCCGCCAGCCGTACGTCCTGCCACCCGACGAAGCACCGCGGAGGCGAGTGACCTGCAGTCAGTGGCACAGGGCGACAGGGCGTCGCGTAGAGCCGACAGCGTGCACGTATGTGCCACTGAATGCAGGCAGCGGGAGCTACGGCGGCGAAGGGAAGCCCTGGCTGCGCCAGGCGGAGCAGGCCCCTCCATCCACCGCCACGGGGCAATCGGGCGCGACCCGGGGTGAGGGGATGTAGCAGAATGGCCGACGGCGCAGCGCGCCGGCACGGACCGACCCGCGGTCCGCGCGTACGAGAGGAACACCGTGTCCAGCATCACCGTCGTCCGTGAGCTCTCCTCCGAGGTGCGGGAGCTGTCCGGGACGACGACGGGGCTCGACATCTTCGGTGACGACCAGTCCGTGGTGGCCATGAAGGTCGACGGTGTGACCCGAGACCTCGCCGCGGAGATCCCCGACGGGGCCACCGTCGAGGCCGTGCTCGCGACCTCGGACGAGGGCCTCGCGATCCTGCGCCACTCCTCGGCGCACGTCGCCGCCCAGGCCGTACAGCTCCTGCGCGCCGACGCGAAGCTCGGCATCGGGCCACCCATCACGGACGGCTTCTACTACGACTTCGACCTGGAGCAGCCGCTCACCCCGGACGACCTCAAGGTCCTCGAGAAGTCGATGCAGCGCATCGTCAAGGAGCGCCAGCGGTTCGTCCGGCGCGTCGTCACCGACGAGCAGGCACGCGCCGAGCTCGCCGACCAGCCGTACAAGCTCGAGCTCATCGGCATCAAGGGCCACGCGGGCGACGAGGACGGCGCGAGCGTCGAGGTCGGCGCCGGCGAGCTGACCATGTACGACAACGTCCGGCGCAACGGCGAGGTCGCCTGGAAGGACCTGTGCCGGGGCCCGCACGTCCCGCACACCGGATACATCAAGGCCTTCGCCCTGACCCGGTCGAGCGCGGCGTACTGGCGCGGCGACCAGAAGAACCCGCAGCTCCAGCGGCTGTACGGGACCGCCTGGGCGTCACGCGAGGACCTGGAGGCGTACGAGTTCCGGCTCGCCGAGGCCGTACGGCGCGACCACCGCCGCCTCGGCACCGAGCTCGACCTGTACAGCTTCCCGGAGGAGCTGGGCGCGGGCCTGCCCGTCTTCCACCCCAAGGGCGGCGTCATCAAGCGCGAGATGGAGGACTACGTCCGTCAGGCGCACATCGACAACGGCTTCCTCTACGTCGGCACCCCGCACATCTCCAAGGACGACCTCTTCTACACGTCGGGCCACCTGCCGTACTACGCGGACGGCATGTTCCCGCCGATGGACGACGACGGGCAGCTGTACTACCTCAAGGCCATGAACTGCCCGATGCACAACCTGATCTTCAAGTCGCGAGGGCGCTCGTACCGCGAGCTGCCGCTGCGCTTCTTCGAGTTCGGGACCGTGTACCGCAACGAGAAGTCGGGCGTGCTCCAGGGGCTCACCCGGGTGCGGAGCATCACCCAGGACGACTCGCACAGCTACGTCATGGCGTCCCAGGCGGCCGACGAGGTCAAGCACCTGCTCGACTTCGTGCTCAAGCTCCTCGACGACTTCGGGCTCCACGACTACTACCTCGAGCTGTCCACCAAGGACCACTCGAAGCCGGACAAGTTCATCGGCACCGACGAGCAGTGGGACACCGCCACCGCCGTGCTCGAGAAGGTCGGTCGTGACTCCGGGCTCGAGCTCGTGCCGGACCCGGGCGGCGCCGCCTTCTACGGGCCGAAGATCTCCGTGCAGATCCGCGACGCCATCGGCCGTACGTGGCAGATGTCGACGATCCAGTACGACTTCAACCAGCCGGCACGCTTCGGCCTCACCTACACCGCGCCGGACGGCAGCCACGCCGAGCCGGTCATGATCCACTCGGCGAAGTTCGGCTCGATCGAGCGCTTCCTCGGGATCCTCGTCGAGCACTACGCGGGCGCCTTCCCCGCGTGGCTCGCGCCGGTCCAGGTCGTCGGGATCCCGGTCGCCGCGGACCACGCCCCGTACCTCGAGGACGTCGCGGCCCAGCTCCGGCAGCGCGGCGTCCGGGTCGAGGTCGACGCGTCGGACGAGCGGATGCAGAAGAAGATCCGCAACGCCCAGACGCAGAAGGTTCCGTACATGCTCATCGCGGGCCACGACGACATCGAGGCGGGGGCGGTCAGCTTCCGCTACCGGGACGGCTCGCAGAAGAACGGCGTGCCGGTCGCCGACGCGATCGACGAGATCGTCGCGGCGGTCCGCGACCGCTCGTGAGCAGCGACGACGCCGGCCTCACCGGGACGCCGGACGGGTTCGAACGGCTCTGGACGCCCCACCGGATGGTCTACATCGACCAGAACAACACCGGTGGGGACCGTCCGTGCCCGTTCTGCGCCGGACCCGAGAACCCCGACGACGAGGCCAGCCTCATCGTGCACAGGGGCGTCGAGTGCTTCGTGGTGCTCAACCTCTTCCCGTACAACCCGGGTCACCTGCTCGTCTGCCCCTACCGCCACGTCGCCGACTACACGGACCTCACCGAGTCGGAGACCGTCGAGGTCGCGGCACTGACGCGGCGGGCGATGGCGGTGCTGCGTGCCGTGAGCGGGCCGGCCGGGTTCAACCTCGGCATGAACCAGGGAGCGATCGCCGGCGCCGGCATCGCCGCCCACCTCCACCAGCACGTCGTCCCGCGCTGGCTCGGCGACTCGAACTTCATGCCGATCGTGGGTCGGACGAAACCGCTCCCGCAGCTCCTGGGCGACACGCGCGCCCGTCTCGCCGCCGCGTGGACGGAGTGACGGGTGCTCGACCAGTTCCGCCACATCTGGGCCGCCGCGATGACCCCTCCGGCGAAGCTTCTCTGGCGATGGCACGTACCGCCTGACGTCGTGACGTGG
>DASSQF010000357.1:0-4703 GCA_035702685.1 Propionibacteriaceae bacterium | reverse complement strand
GGATGGACGGCCGGTTCGAGGGAGATGCTAGCGACCGGCGCGAACGCGCAGGGGTTACTCGGGAGAAGCCCGAGCGGCGTCAGCCCTCCTGGGCGACGATGGTGCGCAGGTACGTGCCGTAGCCGGACTTGCCGAGCGCGTCGGCCTGGGCGAGGTGCTGCTCGGTGTCGATGAACCCGTTGCGCCAGGCGATCTCCTCGGGGGAGCCGACCAGGAGACCCGTCCGCTTCTGCATCGTGCGGACGAACTCGCCCGCCTCGGACAGCGAGTCGAACGTACCGGTGTCCAGCCAGGCCGTGCCGCGCGGCAGCAGCGACACCTTGAGGTCGCCCTGCTCGAGGTAGATGCGGTTGAGGTCGGTGATCTCGTACTCGCCGCGCGCCGACGGCTGGAGGTCGGCGGCGTAGTCGCAGACCCGCTCGTCGTAGAAGTAGAGGCCCGGGACGGCCCAGTGCGACTTGGGGTGGGCCGGCTTCTCCTCGATGGACAGCGCCGTGCCCTCGTCGTCGACCTCCACGACGCCGTACGCCGTCGGGTCGGCCACCCAGTAGCCGAAGATCGACGCACCCTCGACATCGGAGAGGCCGCGCAGCTGCGAGCCGAGCCCGCGGCCGTAGAAGAGGTTGTCACCGAGGACCAGCGCCGACTTGTCGCCGCCCACGTGAGCGCGGCCCAGCACGAACGCCTGGGCGAGGCCGTCGGGCGAGGGCTGCACGGCATACGTGATCGACATCCCCCACTGCGTACCGTCGCCCAGCAGCCGCTGGAACGCGGGGCTGTCGGTCGGGGTGGAGATGACGAGCACCTCGCGAATCCCTGCCAGCATGAGCGTCGAGAGCGGGTAGTAGATCATCGGCTTGTCGTACACGGGGAGCATCTGCTTGCTCGACCCGATCGTCAGCGGATGGAGCCTCGTGCCTGCTCCACCGGCCAGGATGATCCCCTTCACGTCGACCTCCCTGCCATGGCGGGTACACCGTGTTCCCGTCGGCGCGGGCTAGTGTA
This sequence comes from Propionibacteriaceae bacterium, assembly GCA_035702685.1. Taxonomy (GTDB): domain Bacteria; phylum Actinomycetota; class Actinomycetes; order Propionibacteriales; family Propionibacteriaceae; genus Fen-668. The sequence goes on along the minus strand of DASSQF010000357.1, from coordinate 3,698 downwards.
TCGGCCATGCAGAGGCTCCTCGTGACCGGCGGCGCCGGCTTCATCGGCTCAAACTTCGTCCGCTGGCTCATGGCCAACACCGACGCGTCGGTGGTCGTCCTGGACAAGCTCACGTACGCGGGCAACGAGGACTCGCTGGCCGATCTTCCGGCCGACCGGGTACGGCTCGAGGTCGGCGACATCTGCGACGCCGAGCTCGTCGACCGGCTCGTCGCCGACTCCGACGCGGTCGTCCACTTCGCCGCCGAGTCGCACAACGACAACTCGCTCAACGACCCCTGGCCGTTCGTCCAGACGAACATCGTCGGCACGTACACGCTGCTCCAGGCCGTCAGGAAGCATGAGGTGAGGTTCCACCACATCTCGACGGACGAGGTGTACGGCGACCTGGAGCTCGACGACCCCGAGCGCTTCCACGAGACCACGGCGTACAACCCGTCGAGCCCGTACTCGTCGAGCAAGGGCGCGTCCGACCTGCTCGTCCGCGCGTGGGTCCGCTCGTTCGGGGTCAAGGCCACGATCTCGAACTGCTCGAACAACTACGGCCCGTACCAGCACATCGAGAAGTTCATCCCGCGCCAGATCACGAACGTGCTGTCCGGGCTGCGGCCCAAGCTGTACGGCAAGGGCGAGAACGTGCGGGACTGGATCCACGTCGACGACCACAACTCGGCCGTGTGGACCATCCTCAACAAGGGACGGATCGGCGAGACGTACCTCATCGGCGCCGACGGCGAGAAGAACAACAAGGAGGTCATCGAGGCCATCCTCGAGCTGCTCGGGCAGCCGGCCGACGCGTACGACCTCGTCGCCGACCGGCCGGGTCACGACATGCGCTACGCCATCGACTCGTCGAAGCTGCGCGCCGAGCTCGGGTGGGCCCCGAAGTACCGCAACTTCTCGGAGGGTCTCGCGGCGACGATCGACTGGTACCGCGACAACGAGTCCTGGTGGCGGCCGGCGAAGGAGGCCACGGAGGCCAAGTACGCGAAGACGGGCCAGTGACGCGATGAGCGACGTCACCATCGAGACGACTCCGATCGAGGGGATGCTCGTCGTCCGCCTCGTCGTGCACGGCGACAACCGGGGCTGGTTCAAGGAGAACTGGCAGCGCGAGAAGATGGTGGCCCTCGGACTGCCGGACTTCGGCCCGGTGCAGAACAACATGTCGTACAACGCGGAGGTCGGCACGACCCGCGGCATCCACGCCGAGCCGTGGGACAAGTTCGTGTCGTCCGCGCAGGGCCGCTACTTCGGTGCGTGGGTCGACCTGCGTGAGGGGCCCGGGTACGGGACGGTGTTCACGACCGAGGTCGACGAGTCGGTGGCGGTGTTCGTACCGCGCGGCGTCGGCAACGCGTACCAGACGCTCACGGAGAACGTCACGTACAGCTACCTCGTCAACGACCACTGGTCTCCCGCGCTCATCAGCGAGTACTCGTACGTGAACCTCGCCGACGAGACCATCGCGATCCCGTGGCCGATCCCGCTCGACCAGGTGCAGATCTCGGAGAAGGACCTCGCCCACCCGCGCCTCGCGGACGCGAAGCACGTGCCGCCGCTCAAGACGCTCATCCTCGGGGCCAAGGGCCAGCTGGGACGCGCGCTCGCCGTCGAGTTCCCTGGTGCGACGAGCGTCGACCTCGACGAGCTCGACCTCACCGACCCGGCGCAGGTCGAGGCCTGGCCGTGGGCGGAGTACCACCTCATCCTCAACGCCGCGGCCTGGACGAACGTCGACGGCGCCGAGACGCCGGATGGCCGGGCGGGCGCCTGGAAGGCGAACGCGACGGTGCCCGCCATGCTGGCCCGGATCGCGTCGCAGCACCGGCAGACCCTGGTGCACGTGTCCAGCGACTACGTCTTCGACGGCACGAAGAGCGGATGGACCGAGTCGGACGACCTGGCGCCTCTGTCGGTGTACGGGCAGTCGAAGGCCGCGGGCGACCTCGCCGTCTCGGTGACGCCGCGCCACTACCTGCTCCGTACGAGCTGGGTCGTCGGCGACGGGAAGAACTTCCTGCGCACGATGGCGGACCTCGCGGCGCGCGGCGTCTCGCCGAGCGTGGTCGACGACCAGGTCGGCAGGCTCACGCACACGTCGAACCTCGCCGCCGCGATCGCGCACCTTGTACGGACGGGGGCGCCGTACGGCACGTACAACTGCACGGACGGTGGCGACGAGGTCAGCTGGGCGGACATCGCGAAGGCCGTGTTCGCGCGGGCGGGACGCTCGGCCGACGACGTGACACCGGTCTCGACGGAGACGTACTACGCCGGCAAGGGCCACATCGCCCCCCGCCCCGCGCGCAGCACGCTCGACCTGTCCAAGCTCGAGGCCACCGGGTACGTCGTGCCCGTGTACGAGCCGGGGGTCTGAGGCGGGTCACATCCATTCACTGGCAGAAAACGAGGCGCCGATCGCTCTACGCACCGACGACCGCCCGTATGCCAGTGAATGGACGAGGGACCGGTAGAGGCTGTTCTCCACAGCCTCGGCGCGACCTCTCCACAGGCGGATCCGATCCGCTGTGACAGCAGGCCGTGCGGGGCCATGCTCCCTCCATGCCCCCGGTGACGTACGCAGCCCTGCTCGAGTTCGGATGGACGCGACATGCCGTTCGTGAGGCCCTTGCCCGGGGCACGCTACGCCGCGTGGCGCGCGGCTGGTACGACGCGGGCGGGTGCTCTTCCGACGAGCTGACTGCGGCCGCCGTCGGAGGCAGGATCGGCTGTCTCACCGGGCTGCGCGATCTGGGGGTGTGGGTACCTCCAACCAGCCACCCTCACATCATCACGCCTCGCTGGCAGCCTCCGGGCGCTACGACTGTGTGCCATGCGCTTCCTCGTGATGCGGACTGGCCGGCCACGACGATCTCGTACGACCTTGTGGAATGCCTCAGGCAGGTGATGAGCCACCATGACGTGGAGACGTCGCTGATCGTGCTGGAGTCCGCCTGCAACCTGCGACTCGTGTCCCGAGGCGTGGTCGCTGCCCTGGTCGCCGAATGCCCCAAGCCGACCGCGGAGCAACTCGCACGATTCGACCCCCGCGCAGAGTCTGGGAGCGAGACTCGTGTGCGACTGTTCCTGGGTCGGCTCGGGTTCCGCGTCCGCCCCCAGGTGCGCATCCCGGGCGTGGGACGCGTCGACCTTCTCGTCGGGCAGTCTTTGATCATCGAGTGCGACTCTCACGCGCACCACACGGGAGAGAGCCGCTACCGAGCGGATCGTTCGCGGGATCTCAGCGCCACGGCGCGCGGCTACCGCGTCGTCCGCCTCACGTGGGAGCAGATCTTCCTGACCTGGCCGGAGACACAGGCTCTTCTCCTGCAGCACCTGAGGACACGCCGGTACCGGCGCCCGCCCCTGGCCGGCTGATGCAGCCATTGAGTGGCAGATAGGCGGCCGCCGGTCGCTCTGTGCACCGGAGGCCCGGTTTCTGCCAGTCAATGGAGGCCGCGGCCAGAGGGGATGTCCGCGGGGAGCCGGTGGGTAGGCGGGGCGAGCCTTCGGTAAGGGCCGTACTCTCAGGAGGTCGGGCGGGTCGGGCAGGCCTTGGGGTCGCGGAGGCGCTGAACGAGGCCGATACCGGTGACCAGGGCGGCCATGCCCGCGGCGGGCACCTGGAGGGGGTTCGCGTGCAGGAGGATCGCCGCCAGGGGCAGGGACGCGGCCGCCGCCGTCGCACACGGGGC
>DASSQF010000356.1:0-12684 GCA_035702685.1 Propionibacteriaceae bacterium | reverse complement strand
CCATCCTCGTCGACGCCGGTACGACCACGATGGAGCTCGTCCGGGCGCTGCCCGCCGACCTCGCCCTCACGGTGGTCACGAACTCCCTGCAGGCGGCCTCGTTCCTCGCCGAGCTGCCGCGCATCGAGCTCCTGCTGCTCGGTGGCCGCATCCGCGACGTCACGGGGGCGGCGGTGGGCATGTGGACACGGAGCGCCCTCGCGAACCTGCGGGTCGACGTGGCCTTCATGGGCACGAACGGCATCACGCCCGACAATGGCCTCACGACTCCGGACCAGGCGGAGGCCGAGGTGAAGGCGGCCATGGTGAACGCGGCCGCACGCGTCGTCTGCCTTGCCGACCACTCGAAGTTCGGGCTGAGCCAGCTGTGCCGGTTCGCCACCACCGACGCCGTCGACGTCGTCGTCACGGACTCCGGGCTCGAGCAGGACCTCGCTGACGAGCTGGCCGCTGCCGGCCCGGAGGTGATCCGCGCGTGATCGTCACCCTCACCCCGAATCCCAGCCTCGACCGTACGATCGCCGTCCCGGCCCTCCGCCGGGGCGCCGTGATGCGCGCCACCGACTCCCGTGAGGACCCCGGGGGCAAGGGCCTCAACGTCAGCCGCGCCCTCGCCCAGAACGGGACCGCCACCGTGGCCGTGCTCCCGATCGGCGGCGTGTACGGCGGCGTGATGCTCGACCTGCTGCGCGCTCAGGAGATCGACGTCGTACCGGTGCCCATCGCCGGCGCCATCCGCGCCAACGTGGCAGTCGTCGAACCGGATGGAGCCACGACGAAGCTCAACGAGCTGGGGCCCTGCTTCAGCCCCGACGAGGTCGACGCGCTGCGCACGGCGACCGAGACGGCGAGCGCCGGTGCGGGCTGGGTCGTGTGCTGCGGCTCGCTCCCGCCCGGGATCGACGACGACTTCTACGCCGACCTGGTCACCCGGTGCCACGCGCGTGGCGTCAAGGTGGCCGTGGACTCCTCGGGCGAGCCGATGACGCGGGCGCTCGCTGCCCTTCCCGACCTCGTCAAGCCGAACCGGGTCGAGCTCGCCGAGGCGGTGGGCCGCGATCTCCCGACGGTGGGCGACGTGGTCGATGCCGCCCGGGCCCTCGTGGCGACGGGCATCGGCTGCGTCCTCGTGAGCCTCGGCCGGGACGGCGCGCTGCTCGTCGACGCGGAGCGGACGGTACGTGCGGTGGCGCGCGTGGAGAACCCGCTGTCCACGGTGGGCGCAGGAGACGCCTTCCTCGCCGGCTACCTCCACGCGGTGGCCGCAGGCAAGGACGGCGAGGACGCCCTGAGGACCGCCATCGCGTTCGGCTCGGCGGCGGTCAGTCGGCCTGGCAGCCAGATGCCGACGCCGGAGGGTGTCGCGGCGATCACGGTGACGCTCGAACGCGACCCCGACCCGGCCACCCCGCTCGACGACTGACTCCCGCCGGCTTCCGGCCGCCGGGGCACCTGCGCGGAGCTCTCGAGCGCTGACCCGTGCGCCGGTTCTCGGCCGGACGTGTGGACGCCCGTCCGTACAACCCGCTGCGACGGAGCCCCCGGCCCCTGCTCGCCGTGTCTGAACCCGGAAAGGGTTGCTGTCCTGGGGCGCCGAGGCGTCTTCAGATCGCCCCGAACCCGGAACGTGTTGATATGAAGCCGCTGACGCGGCTGCTGGTCGCTCCGAACCCGAAAAGTGTTGCGCTGAGGCGATTCCAGGACCTCTGCAGCAACACTTTTCGGGTTCGGCCGGTGGCTGGCGGTCGCGGAGGCCGTCATAGCCACACTTTCCGCGTTCAGGCCAGAGGTGGCAGCCGCGAAGGGGGCCTCGGAGACGCAGAGGCCCCCGCAGCCCTCGGAGACGCCGCAGCGGGCGCCTGTAGCGCGCACGCAGAGACCTCGCGCTGCTCCTCGACACACGGAAACACGTCACCGCCAGGAGGTCGTTCCCCTGGCGGTGACGTGCTGTGCTTCCTCAGGATGCGGGCATCACTCCGCGTCGAGGTCGCGCTCCAGGAGCGCCGCCAACGAGTCAAGGACGGACTCATCGTCGGCGGTGAGGGTCACGGTGTCCCCGTGACCCGCTCCCAGCGTCATGACGGCGAGGATGCTGTCGGCGTCGACCGTACGCTCGCCCTTCGTCAGCGTGACGGGCACACCGTGCGCCTCAACGGCCTGGACGAACAGCGCGGCGGGACGGGCGTGCAGGCCGACGGCCGATGCGATGGTCACCTCACGTGTAGCCATGGTTCTCCTTCGTTCAGGGTTCGACCGTGACCTTGATGGCCTGCCCCTTGGCGACGATGTCGAACGCCTCGAGGGCCCGCTCCAAGGGCAGGTGGACGGTGATGAGGTCCTTGACCGGGACCAGTCCGGACGCGATGTAGGACAGTGCCCGCTTGTTGTGCTCGGGCGCCGACCCGTTCGCGCCGTGGATGTGCAGCTGACGGTAGTGGACGAGGTTCGAGTCGCACGTGATGGTCGGGTTCGTCTTCGGCAGGCCGCCGAAGAAGGAGATCCGCCCGTTCCGTGCGGCCATCGCGATCGCCTGCTCCTGCGTGACGTTCGCCGCCGTCGCCGTGATGACGACATCCGCCCCGCGACCGCCGGTGAGCCTCAGCACCTCCTCGACGACGTCGGTGGACGACGCGTCGATGACGTGGTCGGGCTGCACGGCGTCCGCCGACATGGCGAGCCGCTCGGCGTTCACGTCCACGAGGATGACCTTCCCGGCCTGGTGGACGCCGCGGGCGATCCGGATGTGGATGCAGCCGATCGGGCCGGCGCCGAAGACGAGGACGGTGTCGCCGGCCTCGATGCCGAGCTGCTCCTGAGCGTTGATGGCGCACGCGAACGGCTCGGCGGCAGAGGCCTCGTCGAAGCCCACACCATCGGGGATCCGGTTGAGTCCGTCGACGGCGAGCACCTGGCGGGGTACGACCATGTACTCGGCGAAGCCGCCGTCGTACTGGTAGCCGACCGAGGTCTGGTTCTCGCAGATCTCCATCCACCCCTTGCGGCACTCGTAGCAGTCGCCGCACGGCACAGCCGCGATGACCTGTGCCCTGTCGCCCACCGACCAGCCGCTGACGTTCGCACCGACCTCCGCGACCTCCCCGGCCACCTCGTGGCCCATCACCCGCGGGGGAGTGATGTTCTGGTGGCCGTTGTGGAAGATCTTCACGTCCGTGCCGCACGTCGAGCAGTTCTTGACCCGCAGCAGCACCTCGTCGGCGGTGATCTGCGGGACGGGAGCCTCCTCGAGGCGTACGTCCCCGGGCGCGTAGAAGCGCAGTACCTTCATCAGTCCTCCTGGGGGGCGAGCAGGGTCAGGACCTCGTCGACGGACGTCGTCGTCCTCAGCCGCTCCGCCGACTCGGAGTCCATGAGCACCTCGGCCAGGCTGGCGAGGATGCCGACGTGCTCGTCCGTGGCCGAGGCGATGGGGATGAGCACGAACGCCGTCTTCCCGTCCCAGTCGATGCCGCCGGGGAACTGGAGGAAGCCGAGCGCGGCGCGGGTGATGTGGGCGCGGGACTCGTTCGTGCCGTGGGGGATCGCGACGCCCTCGCCCAGGTACGTGGAGATCTGCTTCTCCCGGGCGAGCATGCCGTCGATGTAGGCGGGGTCGGCCGCCCCGGCGTCGACGAGGACCTGTCCGCACAGGCGGATCGCGTCCTCCTTCGACGTCGGGGCCAGGCCGAGCCGAACCGATGCCGGAGCGAGGATCGGCTCAGGACTCAAGGGTCTCTCCGTTCTTGATGGCGTTCTCGACCTTCGTGAAGGCCGGGTCACCCATGTACTGGTCGAACGGCACGATGACGGCGTTCTTCGGTGCGATCGCCTCGGCCCGGCTCAGCAGGCCCGAGTGGCACAGGATGAGCTGCGCGTCTGCGGGGATGCCGTTCACGGGGGTGTGCGTGACCTCGACGCCGGCCGACGACAGCTTCTTCTTCATGGCCGAGGCGACCATCACGGACGAGCCCATGCCGGCGTCGCACGCGATGACCAGCTTCTTCACGTCGCGGCCGTTGATGCGGCGGGTCGTCGTCGCCGTGGCGGTGGTCGTAGCGGCTGCCGAGGAGCTGGCGACGGTCGTGCCGGGCGGGGTCCACGGAAGGGTCGGAGTCTCGATGATGCCCATCTCCGCTTCCATCTCCGCCTCGGCCTTGGCACCGTGTCCGAAGCCGAAGAGAGCGGAGGCGACCGCGAACGAGACGGCCGTTGCGACGAGGACGTCGGCGAGCATCGGGATGTAGCCCGTACGGGGGGTCACGGCGAAGTACGCGATGATCGACCCGGGGGACGCGGGGGCGAGGAGCCCGGCGCCGAGGAGCGTGCCGACGAACAGGCCGGACATGCCACCCGCGATGACGGCGAGGATCATCTTCGGCTTCATGAGCACGTACGGGAAGTAGATCTCGTGGATGCCGCCGAAGAAGTGGATGAGGATGGCGCCAGGCGTCGAAGGCCGGAGCGCGATGGGTCCGAAGAACATGAACGCCAGGAGCAATCCGAGACCGGGGCCGGGGTTCGACTCGACCATGAACAGGATCGACTTGCCAGCCGACTGCGCCTGCGCCGCACCGAGCGGGGAGAGCACGCCGTGGTTGATGGCGTTGTTGAGGAACAGCACCTTGGCGGGCTCGACGAAGATCGATGCCAGCGGCAGCAGGTGAGCGTTGACCAGGGCGTTCACTCCCGCGCCGAGCCAGTCGACGAGGCGCTCGACGACGGGTCCGATGGCGAGCTTGCCCAGCACGGCCATGATCATGCCGAGGATGCCCAGGGAGAAGTTGTCGATGAGCATCTCGAAGCCGCTCTTGACCTTGCCCTCGATGGCCTTGTCGAGCAGCTTGAGCAGGAAGGCCGACAGCGGGCCCATGATCATGGCGCCGAGGAACATCGGGACGTTCGTGCCGACCACGACGCCCATCGTGGCGATGGCGCCGATCACGGCGCCGCGCTGCCCGTGGACCATGCGGCCGCCGGTGTAGCCGATGAGGATCGGGAGCAGGTAGGTGATGATCGGGCCGACCAGCGCCGCCAACGTGGCGTTCGGCGTCCAGCCCGTGGGGATGAAGAGCATGGTGATGAGGCCCCAGGCGATGAACGCGCCGATGTTCGGCATGATCATCCCGGCGAGGTAGCCCCCGAAGCGTTGCACCCGGGCGCGGATGCCGGGGCCCTGCAGATTCTTGTTGACGCGAGCGTCGGGTAGTACGGCTGACATGGAGACCCTTTCTCAGACTGCGGTGTCACGAGAGCCAGCTACGGCCTTTGCGGCACTACAAAACAACACATTCGGGCATCCGTCAAGCGAAAACCACAAACTCGGGCATTGAAACGCGCACGAGGGCGGCCCACGCGTCCACCCACGCGTGGACGGCACGGACTTTCGCCGCCGATGACCGCCCGCCTACGATCCGAGCGTGATCTGGATCTGTGCCACGTGCGGGGTGGAGACGTCCGACCTCGACGAGGCGCCGGCGACCTGCGAGATCTGCTCCGACGAGCGGCAGTGGGTCCCCGCGACCGGTCAGGCGTGGACCACCCTGGACGAGCTTGCGGCCGCGGGGACGCGGACGGAGTGGTTCGAGGTGGAGCCCCGCCTGTACGGGGTGCGGGCCCAGCCCTCGGTCGGGATCGGGCAGCAGACCATGGTCGTCTCGACGGAAGCGGGCGTCGTGGTCTTCGACCCGCTGGGCTACGTCGATGAGGAGTGCGTCGAGCGCGTACGGGCCTTGGGGCCGGTCCTCGCCGTCGCCGCGAGCCATCCCCACATGTACGGGTGCCAGACCGCGTGGGCGGCCGCGCTCGACGCGCCCGTCGTCCTCAACGTCCACGACCGCGAGTGGTGCCGCAACGAGGAGCGGGTGACGTACTTCGACGAGACGTACGAGCTCGGGTCGGAGATCACCCTGCACAGGGTGGGTGGCCACTTCCGCGGCCAGACGGTCGCGGAATGGCGTACCGGCGCCGAGGGCAGGGGCGTGCTGCTGGCCGGTGACGCCGTGTTCCCGAACCCGGACCGCGCCACCGTGAGCTTCCTGCGCAGCTACCCCAACCGGCTCCCGCTGTCCGGAGCCGTCGTGAGGCGCATCGCCGCGCAGGTCGAGGGTCTGCACGTCGACAGGCTGTACAACAACTTCGGAGCCGTGGTCCCGGCAGACGCGAAGGCGGTCGTACGGCGCTCGGCCGAGCGTCACGCCGAGTGGACCGACGGGCTCCACGACGACGAGACCTGGTGACGGCGGGCGTGGGGGGACGAGGATGAACCTGGCACTCCTCGCGATCGGCGGTGTCGTCCTCGTCGTCGCGTCCACGGTGCTCGCGCCGAAGGTCGGCGTCGCCGCGCCGCTCCTGCTCGTCGTGCTCGGCTTCGCCGCGAGCCTCACGCCGTGGATCGGGCCGGTCACCGTACCGCCCGACTGGATCCTCGCCGGCGTCCTGCCGCCGCTCCTGTACTCGGCCGCCGTCAGCACCCCGGTCATGGAGGCGCGCCGCGACTTCCGCATCATCTCCCTGTTCTCGGTGGTCCTCGTCGCCGTGTCAGCCCTGGTGATCGGCGTCGTCGCCACGGTCGTCGTACCCGGCCTGCCGCTGGGCGTGGGCATCGCGCTCGGTGCCGTGATCAGCCCGACGGACGCCGTGGCGACGAGCATCGTCCGCCGCGCCGGCGTCTCGCAGCGCCTCGTGACCGTCCTCGAGGGCGAGAGCATGCTCAACGACGCATCCGCCCTCGTGCTGCTCCGTTCGGCGGTGGCCGCCGTGGGCGTGGGGATCTCCGTCTGGCACATCACCCTCCAGTTCGTGTGGGCCGTCGTCGCCGCCATCGCGATCGGCGTCGTCGTCGGGAGGGTCACCCTGCTCGTCCGGGGGAGGATCTCCGACGCCACGACCGGCGTGGCCGTCTCGCTCGTCGTCCCGTTCCTCGCGTACATCCCCACGGAGCACCTCGGCGCCTCAGGGCTTGTCGCCGCGGTGACGGCCGGTGTGGTGACTGGCGACGGGGCCCCGCACAAGATGGGGGCCGGCGACCGGATGACGGACCGTACGGTCTGGCGCACCATCGAGCTCCTCCTCGAGAGCGGCGTGTTCCTGCTCATCGGGCTCGAGCTTCCCGCCTTGGCCCGGGACCTGACCGCGCACGGGGGCAGCATCCTCAGCGCCCTCGCCGTGGGCGTCCTCGCGGCAGCAGTGGTCGTGGCCATCCGTGCCGTGTTCGTGGCGGGGTCGGTGTGGGCGCTCGCCCGCCGCAACCGTCGCCAGCCGGCTGTACGGGAGAAGCTCGCCGAGATCTCGGACCAGCTCGACCAGGGGGTCCTCCCGGAGACGGGCAGGCCGAAGCTCGAGGCGACGAGGCTCCTCAAGCGCAGGCCGCCGGTGTCCCCCGGCGAGAAGCGCCAGACCCAGCTCACCCGCTGGCGACAGGCCCTCGACGGGCGCATCGCCGACCTGGACTACCTGGCCGGGGAGCAGTTCGGCTGGCGCGACGGGATCGTGCTGGTGTGGGCCGGCATGCGGGGGGCCGTGACGGTCGCCGCCGCCCAGACCCTGCCGGAGGACACCCCGCACCGCTCCTTCCTCGTCCTCGTCGCCACGCTCGTCGCCGTCGGCATGCTCATCGCCCAGGGCTCGACGCTGTCCTGGCTGGCGAGCCGCCTCGGCCTGACGGGCCGGGACACCGTGGGCGACGAGGAGCAGTGGACGGCGCTGCAGGCCGAGCTCAGCAGGGCCGCTCTGTCACGGCTGGACGCCTACCCCGACAAGCTCGCTGACGACATCCGGGAACGACTCCTGCGCCGTACGTCCGCCGACGACGACCCGTACGCGGGCGCGGTCCAGCGGGTCCGGCTCGAGCAGTACCGCACCATGCGCCTCGACCTCATCAACGCTGAGCGGGACGAGCTGCTCGTGCTGCGCCGCACCGGCTCGTACCCGTCGGCGATGCTCGACGCCGCGCTGGTCCAGCTGGACGCGGAGCAGATCGGCATCGAGCTGCGACGCCCAGCGCCGGGCACGGCCGGGGGAGCGGGCGCCGCGACTCTCTAGGCTGTCCGGGTGGCACATCTGCTGGGCGCCGAGTCCGTACACGTCGAGTACCCCACGCGCGTCGTCCTCGACGGCGTGACGCTGGGCGTGTCCGACGGCGACCGGATCGGGATCGTCGGCCGCAACGGCGACGGCAAGTCCACCCTCCTCGGGGTGCTCTCGGGCCGTCTCGTGCCGGACGAGGGCAAGGTCACCCGGCGAGGCGGCCTCCGCGTCGGCGCCCTCGAGCAGAGCGACGACCTCGACGACGCGGAGACGGTCGGCCATGCGATCGTGGGCGAGCGGCCCGATCATCAGTGGGCAGGGGATCCCAGGATCCGGGGCATCATCGCGGGCCTCGTCGCCGACCTGGGCTGGGACGTGCCGATCGGCACGCTCTCCGGCGGCCAGAGAAGGCGGGTGGCACTCGCCGCGCTGCTCGTGGGGGACTGGGACCTGCTCATCCTCGACGAGCCGACGAACCACCTCGACGTCGAGGGCGTCCAGTGGCTCGCCGAGCACGTCACCCAGCGCTGGCCACGCACCCAGGGTGGCCTTCTCGTCGTCACGCACGACCGGTGGTTCCTCGACGAGGTGGCGAACACGACCTGGGAGGTCCACGACCAGATGGTCGAGCCGTTCGACGGAGGCTACGCGGCGTACGTGCTGCAGCGCGTCGAGCGCGACCGGCAGGCCGCGTCGGCCGAGGCGAAGCGTCAGAACCTCATGCGCAAGGAGCTGGCCTGGCTGCGCCGCGGCGCGCCGGCACGGACGAGCAAGCCCAAGTTCCGCATCGAGGCCGCCAACGTCCTCATCGCCGACGTGCCGCCGCCCCGGGACCGCGTCGAGCTCGCCAAGCTCGCGACCGCGAGGCTCGGCAAGGACGTGGTGGACATCGAGGACGTGTCCGTGTCGTACGGCGCCACGCCCGTCCTCACCGACGTCACGTGGCGCATCGGCCCCGGCGACCGGCTGGCCGTCCTGGGCGCCAACGGCGCGGGCAAGTCGACGCTGCTGGGCCTGGTCAGCGGCAGCGTGACGCCCACCCGGGGACGCGTGAAGCGGGGCAAGACCGTCAAGGTGGGCATGCTCGACCAGCGTTTCGCCGATCTCGACCTCATCGCCGAGGACCGCGTACGGGAGGTGCTCGCCCGCACCCGTACGACCTTCACCGTCGACGGCCGCGACCTCACTCCCGCACAGCTCCTCGAGCGGCTCGGCTTCGCCCGCGAGCACCTGTCTGCCCGTGTCTCCGAGCTGTCCGGCGGGCAGCGGCGCCGTCTCCAGCTCCTGCTCGTCCTGCTCGACGAGCCCAACGTCCTCATCCTCGACGAGCCCACGAACGACGTCGACACCGACATGCTGACGGCCATGGAGGACCTGCTCGACTCCTGGCCCGGCACGCTCCTCGTCGTCTCGCACGACCGGTACCTCGTCGAGCGGGTCACCGACACCCAGTACGCGATCCTCGACGGGACGCTGCGGCACCTGCCGGGCGGGGTGGACGAGTACCTGCGGCTGCGCTCACAGGAGCAGGGCGTCCTCACCACGGAGACGGCTCGTCCCGGGGCCGCGAGCTCGTCAGCGGAGCAGCGTGCGGCAGGGAAGGCGCTGCAGGCGACCGAGCGCAAGCTCGAGCGGCTGGGGGAGCAGGTGAAGGCCCTCCACACGAGGATGGCCGAGCACGACCCGGCGGACTACGTCGGCCTGGGGCGTCTCCACGAGGAGCTGGCCCGGCTCGAGGACGAGGTCGCCGAGCTCGAGGACGCCTGGCTGGACCTGTCCGAGCGGGCGGGCTGAGTCAGGCCCGACGGGGACCGGCGGCCGGACCCTGGGCGAGCGCGCTCAGCGGCCGCGTACGGCCTGGCGGGCGCCCTTCGCCGAGGTCGGGATGGGGCCCTTGGGGACCGGGATCTTGGGTCGCATCGAGTCCAGCGCCCGCAGGCGGTTCGAGATGTCGGTCACCTCGGTCGGCTTGAGGACCTTCGGAAGCTTCTTGATGTGGTCGGCGAGCTTGTCGAGCGGGACCTGGTTCTCGCGGTCGCCCATGACGAGCGTCGTGACCTTCACCCCGTACCTCACCTGCTCGTGCTTCTTGGCCTCGGTCGCGAGCATGGCCCGGACACGGCCCGGGTCGCCCTCGCCGATGAGCACGATGCCGCCGGGACCCACGACCCTGTGGATGATGTCGAGCTGACGGTTGGCGGTGATGACCGGGGACTTGACCCAGTCCTTGCTGAGCATCGACATCGCGACCTCGGCCGAGCCCTTCTGGCCCTCGTACCGCTTGTACGTCGCGTTCTTCGCGCGCCACGTGAGGACCGACATCGCGGCGAGGACGCCGAAGAGGATGCCGAAGATGAGGTACAGCCACCACGGCTTGATGAAGATCCCGATGACCGTGAACACGACGATGCAGGCGAGCAGGGCACCGCCCATGAACAGGTTCGCCTTCGGGTCGTGCTCCGTGGTGACCTTGTAGACCTCCCGGATCTGGCGGACCTGCCCCCAGTCCTTCGGGTCGGTCGAGTTCTTCCGGCGCAGCCTCTCGGCCTTCTTCGCGGCCTTCTGCTCCTCGGCCAGCTGCTTGGCCCGCTCACTCGCCATGGGTGCTCACATTCTCCTGACGGGTCGTCGTCGTCCTCGTGGCCGCCAGCGCGTCGCTGGCCTGCCGGTACAGTCTTCCAGCGCGGTACGACGAGCGTACGAGCGGCCCCGACAACACGCCCTCGAAGCCGATCTCGGTCGCCTCGGCCGCCAGCTCGTCGAACTCGCTCGGCTCCACCCACCGGTCCACAGGGTGGAGGTGCGCGTTGGGCCGCAGGTACTGGGTGATGGTCACGAGGTGGGTTCCGGCGGCACGGAGGTCGCGCAGCGTCTGCGACACCTCCTCGCGCGTCTCGCCCATGCCGAGGATGATGTTCGACTTCGTGACCAGGCCGGCATCCCGGGACCTCGTGAGGACGCCCAGGGAGCGCTCGTACGAGAAGCCCGGGCGGATCCTCCGGAACACCCTCGGGACGGTCTCGACGTTGTGGGCGAACACCTCGGGGCGGGTCTCCAGCACCTGGTCGACGAGGTCGGGCTTGCCGGAGAAGTCGGGGGCGAGCATCTCCACCCCGACGCCTGGGTTCTCGCGGTGGATCGCGCGGATCGTCTCGGCGTACAGCCAGGCGCCCTCGTCCGGGAGGTCGTCACGGCAGACCCCGGTGACCGTCGCGTACCGCAGGCCCATCGACTTCACGCTCTCGGCAACGCGCTGTGGCTCTTCGGTGTCGTACGAGGTGGGCTTCGCCGACTCGATCTGGCAGAAGTCGCAGCGGCGTGTGCAGGCGTCGCCCCCGATGAGGAAGGTCGCCTCGCGGTCCTCCCAGCACTCGAAGATGTTGGGACAGCCCGCCTCCTGGCAGACCGTGTGCAGCCCCTCGCGGCGCATGATCGACTGGAGGTCCTTGTAGTTGGGTCCCATGACCGCACGCGTGCGGATCCAGGAGGGCTTGCGCTCGATCGGGGTCTCCGCGTTCTTGACCTCGAGACGAAGGAGCCGGCGGCCGTCAGGGCGAACTGTCACCCGCACAGGCTACCTGCGCAACGGCCGATCGGCATCGCGCGTTCAGCCGCGGAGGAGGAGCCGGAACACCGCGGGGGTGAGGAACGCGGCGAGCCACGAGGCGGCGATGAGGGAGGGCCCGAAGGGGAGCTCGGCCTTGCGGCCCGCGCGCCGTGCCACGAGCGCGCCCAGCGTGACGGGGACGTGGACGAGGAAGGCGCCGACCGCGCCGACAAGGGCGTACGGGATGCCGAGCCAGCCGAGGAAGGTGCCGAGGAACAGCTGGAGGCTCACGTCGCCCAGCCCGAACTGGCCCTTGCCGAACCAGGCGATGACGAAGTAGACGACCGCGAGCGCCAGGCCCGTGAGGAGAGCCACGCCGAGGCGGGCCCAGGCGCCTTCGAGGCCCGCGGCGAGAGCCAGGCCGACGACGAGGCCGAGCATGCCGGGCCACATGATGCGGTGGGGGATCTCGTGAGCGGAAAGGTCGGTCGCCACGAGCAGTGCGCTGACGAGAGCGGCGACGCCGTACGCGAGGGCTTCGGGCCAGATCGGGAGCCGCCAGCCGGCGAGCGCGCCGAACAGGACGCCGAGGGCCGCGAGCACGCCGACGTTGACCAGGCGCGGGACGAGGGGCTCAGCCAGGCTCGCCCGGGTGACACGGGTGAGTGCCGCCGCCGCAATGCCGATGACGGCACCCGTGATAGCGGCGGCGGCACTCATGACGACGCCATCTGCTAGTGGCTGAAGGCAGCCACGATTTGGATGACGCCCGGTCCCATGACCACCATGAACAGCACCGGGAGGATGCAGAGCATGAGTGGGAAGACGACCTTGACGGGGATCTGCATGGCCTTGGCCTCAGCGCGCTGACGCCGCTTCAGCCTCATCTCCGCCGCCTGGGTGTTGAGGACGCTGGACAGGGCCAGGCCGTACGCCTCCGCCTGGATGATCGAGCGGATGAACTGCTTGAGGTCGGGGACCTGCGTGCGCTCGACGAGGTCCTCGTACGCGACCCGGCGGCTCTGGCCCACCTGGATGTCCTGCAGGGTACGGATGAGCTCCTGCGCGAGGACCCCCCGGCCGTTCTTCGCGACGCGGACCATGGCCGCATCGAA
>DASSQF010000355.1:0-3247 GCA_035702685.1 Propionibacteriaceae bacterium | reverse complement strand
AGGGACTGCACCGGCTCGAGGCCGGCACAGTCCCTGACAACGTGCGCTCGCAGCGGGTCCTGCTCCACAACGGGTTCGTACAGTTCGGCCTTGCCCCGCGCTACCTCAGCATCGCCGGTCGCTGGCAGGACCACGTCCTCTTCCAGCGTCTGGCCGACGACTGAGCGCGGGCTGACCTGGGTCGTCAGCTGATGTCGCCGCGGTACGCGCCGGTGGCCGTGCCGCGTGACTCGATGAACTTCTTGAACCGCTCGAGGTCGCCCTTGGCGCGCGCCTTCACGATCCCGAGCTTGTCGCCGATCGTCTCGACGACCCCTTCGGGAGAGGTCACCATCTGGAGCGTCACGCGGGTCGACGCGTCGCCGAGACGGTGGAAGGTCACGACGCCCGCGTGATCGGTCCCGGACACGCTCGTCCATGCCACCCTCTCGTCGGGGTGCTGCTCGGTGATCCTCGCGTCGAACTCACGGTCGACGCCACCGATCTTGATGTGCCAGTGGGTCATGTCGTCCCCGACCTGGTCGACCCGCTCGACGCCCTCCATGAACTGGGGGAACTGCTCGAACTGGGTCCACTGGTTGTAGGCCACGGACACGGGAACGTCAACGTCAATGCTCTCGACTACATCACTCATTCGAGGCCTGTACCCGAGCCCCCAGGCACGAAACCCCGTGAGGCCTGGCGGATCAGGGACAGGGCGCTGTCCATCGCGTGCGCCGTGTCGAGCAGCATCGTCGGGTTGGTGCGCGGCATCGGCGAGATCACGCCGTCCCCCCGCGCATCGTCCACGGGGATGCCGACGAGGTGGACGACGTCGAGCGTGCCGTCCGTCCGCACGAGCCGGCTCGTGACCGGGTCGATGTCGGGTGAGGCGCCCGGGCGGGGCTTCCCCTCGGGCGTGAGCCGGACGTACGGACGGGCCCGTCCGGCCGCGACCAGCGACGACGTCACGTCGTCCCTCGTCCGCGCGAGGTGGTGGTTCCTCATCCACGCGTCGACGAGGACCCTGGAGCGGACGGTGGACCCCGGTACGGCCGGCGAGCAGGCCACGAAGATCCGGTCCTGCACGCCCACGCGCGTCGACGGCCCGATGAAGTGGACGAGCCCGGCGCGGTGCAGGGCGAGTAGCTGACGGTTGCGGAACGCGGGCGGGCCGCTGCCCACCATGCCGCCGAACGAGAGCAGCGAGCCGAGCCCCTCGTCGTGGGACACGGCGTCGCTCGCGTCGAAGCTCAGCAGGTGGATGGCGAGCTTCCGCGACGCGCTGATGGCCCACAGGCCGGCCTTGAGCGCCGAGTCCACCCCCAGCTCAGCCTCGGCGAGGTCGCGCGCCACGTAGTCCGCGACGAACGCGTCGTACGCGTCCGGGCCTCGGAAGGGACCGCGGGCCGGGTCCTGGAGCGCCGCGAGGTCGAACGCGAAGCCGGGTGTGACGTACGGGGCGACGGCCGCGTCGATCGAGTCGGGCGTCGCGGTGGAGATCGCCGCCAGCAGGGGGTCCAGGCCCTGTGGCAGCGCGGACGGCGTCGTGCGTGCCAGGGTGCGGTAGTACGCCGTGTACGCGTCGCGGACGACGAAGGGCCACACCTCACGGGTGTAGTCGATCGGCCGCGGCACGCTGCCCCAGTCCCGGGCGCGCAGGTGCTCGAGGTCCGCGGCGGGCGGCAGCCCTCCGTACAGCGACTTCGCCCGGAAGGGCACTCCACGCCGAGAGCCGACGTGCAGGATCGGCTCCTCCCCCGAGGGCTCGTACGAGAGACCGCCGGGCTCGTCGGAGGGGACGAAACGGCCCCCGCGCCCGAGCGACAGGAGCGCCATGGTGTCGAAGAAGCCCATGCCGAGCCCGCGGACGATGACGGGCTCTCCAGCCGGCACGTCGGTGAGGTCCTGGAGGATGGGGCTGTCCGGCGACACCCAGGTGAGCCCCGCGGCTGCCACGGTCTCCCCCAGCGCGCTGTCGGCCACATCAGGGCCGACGTCGAGCCAGCCGGTGGCGAGCACGACGGCATCGGCCGCCAGCCTCTCCCCGGTCGAGAGGCGCACGACGGTACGGCCGTCATCGTCGCCGATGCCGGTGGCGCGGGCCTGGTGCAGGTGGACGGAGACGGACGACGGCAGCAACCGCAGGGCGTTGTCGTAGCACCAGACCAGGTACTCGCCGTACAGGGCGCGGCTGGGATGGGACTCCGGAACGGTCCCGTCCAGCTCCGCCTCGTACCCTCCCTGCCGCACGGCGTCGCGCAGCGGCGTCTCGAACGGCCACGCCTTCCCGGCCAGGTGGGCGCGCACGGCGAGGCACCACTCGTACAGCGTCGGTCCTTCGCGAACCGGTCCGGGCCCGGTGTAGGACTCGTCGGTGAACAGGGTCACGGCCCCGGCAAGGGTGTTCATGCAGAGCTCGCGGGGCTGGTCGGTCGCCCACACCTTGCCCGCGCCGGGCTGGAACTCCTCGACGAGGTGCAGGTCGCAACACGCGACACCGCTGCCCGGCAGGAGCGCGCCGAGGCGCTCGATGCTGATCACGCCGCGCGGGCCGAGACCGACGACGACCAGGGAGGGCGTACGGGTGGCGGTGGAGTTCACTTGAAGTTTGTACCGGACGGCCCCGGCGAGACCGTTCCGCGTCCGGTCCGTGGGCTCGCGGAGACCGCTTGCCTCCACGCGCTACGGTCGCCAGCCACAGCTCGTTCCCCGTAGCCAACGCCCCGCGAAGGAAGCCCATGGACGTCATCGACGCACTGGCCGGTATCGACGCCGGCTCCCGCCTCGACGAGCTTCGTGCGCACCGGCCCGAGGCGCGGACCAACGCGCAGGCGACGTACGACGCGCTGTTCTCGCCGGTCGACGACGCCGCGATGCCGCTCGTCGAGCGGTGGGCGGTGGCGGCGTTCGCCGCCTCCCTGTTCGGCGTCCCCGAGGCTGAAGCGCACTACAGGTCGCAGCTCACCGAGGCGGACCCGGCCCTCGCGATGGCCGTAGCCCAGGCCCTCGAGGCCGGCAAGGGCGAGGGCCCGTACGGCTCGTACGACGGCGAGCTCTCGACTGAATCCGTCCCGGGGCCCGACCTCGTGCTCGACACGCAGGTGCGTGACGGCCTCGGCGAGCGGCTCGCCGTCGCCCTCGAGCACACCCACATGCTCGTGCTGCACCCCCGCGACTCCTCGCGTACCCGCCTCCAGCCGCTCGTCGACGCCGGCTGGTCCGCCGACGGCATCGTCACCCTCTCCCAGCTCGTGAGCTTCCTCGC
>DASSQF010000354.1:0-5886 GCA_035702685.1 Propionibacteriaceae bacterium | reverse complement strand
ACGAGACACACCACTACCGTTGGTCATGAACGTCCTCCTTGAAAGCGATGGGACACCAAGCCCTAACAGCGCATCAGGAGGACGTTCCCCACGCCAGAGCCCGACCGCCACAACGCCTTCCTATGCCGCTGGCTTCTGCCTCACGCGTGAGCGGCGGGATCCAGTCGATGGCCTGCTAAAGATGGGCAGATCGCCCCCCGCTTACCCGGTAGTCGGGCCAAGCTGCTCCTCCCCGGCGTCGAGAAGCAGCACGAGACGGGTTGGGCCTCCATATCCTCACGTACGGCGATCGCGTCGATCTCGAGGCGAAAGGCGGGATTGACGAGCGCCACGACCTGGACGAGAGAGCTGGCTGGCAGTCGGTCGGCGGGAAGGTAACGGTCGCGGACGTTGCGCACTGCCGGTAGATCTGCAATGTCCGTCAGGTAGTAGGTCAACTTCACAACGTGCGCCCAACTCACTCCGGCGGCTTGGAGGGCGCCCTGCAGGTTCCGAAAGACCTGCTCAGCCTGCGCGCTCACATCCGCTCCAGCAAGAGTGCCGTCCGGGCCGAGCGGTACCTGGCCTGAGATGAAGACCATCGTTCCGGAGGCGGTGACCACGTGGCTGAAGCCATTGACAGGCGGCAACCCGTCTGGACGCTCGATGAAGACAGGCATGCACACTCCTAGAAGGTCGCGATCAGACTAGGCCACGCCCAAGGCCGGCCCACCCTCTCGGCGCCCATCGCAGTCTCCGCCGGAACGTCCCTTCTGCCGCGCCCCGCACGTTTCCCGCAGGAACGTCCTTGGCTTCAGCGATGCCGCTCCGCTCGTCTACCGTTCTTCGGAAGCTCTTCCTGAGCACTCGTGTCCCATCGGCCTTCCTACGCGTGGACTCTCGCCATCGCGTGCCGGGCTTACCTAGTCTGACCGGCGTGACAGACGATGTGTCGATCGCAGCCCTGGCCCTCAACGTGGCGGTTCCCGAGCACCTGCAGTGGACGGACGTGCGGCGCGGGGAGGAGTTCCGCCTCACCTCGATCACCGTACGGCTGCTCGCCGACGGTCACCTCGCGGCGAAGGCGTACGGCCGGCCGGTTGCCGGCGGTCGCGGTGGGTATACCTCCTTCAGCGTCCCCTCTAGCGCCGAACTCACCGCTCTCATCGACGCGGCGGCCACGCGTGCGGCGACGCTGTGGGGTGCGCACGCGGGCCTCTAGCGCGAAAAGACGGCACTGTTGTGCCGTTGGCTAGGGGGTTAGGGTGAGCGGAACCTCTCACAGTCGGCACGCGCGACCCGCGCGCCGAAGCGAGGAGAAGCGCACGCCGGAACCCCTGGGAACCTGGCACCAGGTCGTGACACCGGCTCTACTCTGCGGCGCCTCGGGCATCCGTGACGTCCACCACAGCCGCGGACAGGGCCCCGACCAGCGCATCGGCATCGACCAGCACGTGCGTGTGAGGCGCTCCTGACCCGAGCGCCACCGTACGGCCGAGCATGGAAGCATCCGCCACGACCGGCCACGCGTGGCTGGAACCGAGGGGCGTGATGGTGCCCCTGGCGTACCCCGTGACCGCTGTGGCTGTGGCCGGATCGGGCAGCGACAGCCGCTTCGTGCCGAGGTGGGCGCGCAGCTTCGGCCACGAGATGGCGCGGTCGCCGGGCACGAGGACGAACACGTACGACTCGTCGCTGATCCTCACGACGATCGTCTTCACGATGTCGGCGGGGCTCACCCCTCGTTGGGCGGCTGCCTCCTCCAGTGAGGAGACGGGCTCGTACTCGACGATCCGGTAGTCGACGCCGAGCGAGGCGAGGACGGGCGCGGCGGGCGGGTCAACGGTCATCCCGGAACGCTAGCCGAGGGGCAGCCGACGAGGCCACGGCTCGTCTCTCTCATGGCCGCCGCCCACGCAGCGCGGCCTTCCACCTCGGCATTGACCGCGGCCGACCGGCCTCCTAGCGTGGCAGGCGACCCTGGGCGGTCGAGGGAGGTTGTGTGAACGCCATCAACCTGTCGCGGGTCTACGACCATGAGCAGCCGGTGGGCCAGGCCTTCCTCGTCGAGCGGTTGTGGCCGCGCGGCATCCGCAAGAACGAGCTCCACATGGAGGCGTGGCTACGCGACGTGGCCCCCAGCGCCGAGCTGCGGACCTGGTTCTCCCACGACCCCGAGCGATGGAGCGACTTCCGCCGCCGGTACGTCGCGGAGCTGGACGCCAACCGCACGGCGTGGGCGCCTCTCATCGAGGCTGCCGCTCGCGGACCGGTGACGCTCCTGTTCAGCTCGCGGGACGAGGAGCACAACAATGCGGTGGTCCTGCGCGACTACCTCCTGTCCCGCCTGGAGCACCCCGACGACCGATGACACGATTCCGACGAGCACGACTCGGGGTGGTCTCGCCGGCTGGTGAAAGGTGAACGAGATGAACAAGCTGTCCCTGGACGCCACCGCTCGCGAGCAGCTCGAGCGGGCGAGGGTCGAGTCGAGCGGCCGCAGCTCCACCACGGTCTTCGGCGGCCATGAGTACGTCCTGCGGCAGGTCGTCGTGGCCCTCAAGGAAGGGTCCTCCATGGCTGAGCACAACAGCCCTGGCGAGGCGACGATCATCGTCCTCAGCGGCCGTGTGCGCCTGAGCGCCGGACGGACGACCTGGGAGGGACGCCGAGGTGACCTGCTGGTCGTGCCCCGCGAGCGCCACTCACTGGAGGCGCTCGAGGACGCCTCCGTCCTGCTCACGGTCGCCAAGGCCGGCCGAGTGTCGCCGCCGGCGCTGAGCTCCCGCGGATCGCCTGCGACCTAGGGCCTGAGTGCTGTGCCCGACCGACATGGCCTCGTGAGCAGAGGAATCGCCTGGCTCATCGGGTGCGTCGTCGCGACCGGGATCTACCTCTGTCGCATGGATGGCGACGTCCGGGGCCGCCCGATCAGGTCGTTCGGACAGCGTGCCGCAGGTAGACGACGCCGTTGTCGAACCGTCGCTCGTCCAGCAGGTCGAGGTCGAGCCGAACGCCGCGAGGCAGCGCGGGCTTGCCACCGCCCACGGCGACCGGGCACAGCAGCAGGACGCACTCGTCGACGAGCCGGTGCCGGAATGCCTCGGCTGCGATGCCCGCGCCTCCGATGCTGAGGTCCGAGGGGGAGGTTTCCTTCAGCCGTCGTACGGCCTCCGGGTCGAACCGCCGCTCCAGCGTCGTCCGGGCGGTCGTCACGTCGGTGAGCGAGGAGGAGTAGACCACCTTGTCGGCGTCGCGCCAGATCTGGGCGTACTCACGGACCACGTCCGGCTCGTCGGTCAACCAGTCCTCGCGTTCCCAGACCCGCATCGTCTCGTACATGCGTCGCCCGTACAGCGACGTGCCGATGTGACGCTCGTGCTCGTTCCAGAACGCGTGAACCTCCTCGTCGGGAACGGACCAGTCGAACGCACCGGTCTCGTCCTCGAGGAAGCCGTCGAGCGAGATGTTGGCGGCGTAGATCAGCTTGCCCATGGCACCCTCCGCTGTTGTCCTCCGCCACAGCCTGCAACCCGTCGCAGACAGCGGCAACCCGCCTGTCCCACGGTGAGACTGACGATGCGCCGTACTGGTCTGCGTGGTCGACCAGAGGCAGAGTGGAGGCATGGGTTGGCAGCTGAACGATCAGGATCCGAGACGATGACCGGGCACGCGGGGGAGGACCTCACCATCGCCGCCGTCGGCGGGGGGCAGTACCGCGTCCAGCTGCCGTCACGCGACGGTCGGGTGGACGTCGTCCTCGAGATGGACGACGCCGCAGGCGTGAGCGACGGCCGGCTCCAGGACAACGAGTCCACGGCCCGGGCGACGGTGCTCTACCTCCTGACCCACCAGGACCCCGAGGACCTCCCGCCGCGGCTCGAGCTCGGGGACGTCGTGGCCGCGTACCCCGACGCCGTCGACCGGATCGAGGCACTGCTTGAGTGACGGGGCGTCGGACGCCGCCACGTCCGCACGGAGGGAGCTGTGGACGGTCGGACACTGGAACTGCCCAGCCGAGGTGCTCCTCACCACCCTCCACTCCGCCGAGATCGCGCTGGTCGCGGATGTCCGGAAGCTGACCGGGTCACGCCGGAGCCCCCAGTTCAGTGCGCCAGAGATGGTGGACTGGCTGGCTGACGACGGTGTCGGGTACCGACACCTCCCGGCGTTGGCCGGCAGGCGACCGAGACAGCACGGCGTGGACCCCGTCCTCAACGCAGGGTGGCAGAACGCCAGCTTCAAGAACTACGCCGACTACACGCTGAGCGACGAGTTCGAGGAGGGTCTCTCCGAGCTCGTCGCTCTCGCCGAGGAACGACGCACCGTCCTGCTCTGCGGCGAGCCTCTCCCGTGGCGCTGCCACCGGCTCCTCATCGCCAACGTCCTCGCAGCGCGCGGCTGGACGGTCGTGCATCTTCAGAACACCGGGAAGCCTCTGGTGCACCGGCTCGGACAGTGGGGAGCAGTCCCGGCGGTGGCCGCGGACGGAACCGTCACGTACCCGCCCGCCCGAGCCTGAGCTGAGGAAGCAGCTGGAGCAGTCGACCGGGGACGTGCCCCCGCCGCCCCCCGAAGCCCGGTCCGGGTCACGACGTGTACACATGGCACCTGTGAACACCCGTGCGCTGCCGCTGGCCCCTCCCGGCGCCCTGCTCGTGGCCAACGGGAAGCAGGCGTTGTCCCTCGTCGCGCAGGACCTGCGTGAGCAGGGGGTACGGACGGTGCTGGCGCCCGACTTCTACTGCCTCACCATGATCCAGCCGTTCCAGCTCGAGGGGATCCGCGTCCGCCACGTCGCGACCGACAGCCGAGGACTTCTGGATCCCGACGCGTTGGCTCTGGAGCTGGCGACCGGCAACCAGCTTGCCGTCCTGCACTGCGAGGTGTTCGGAGCACTCGCGGGCGGCCGACTGCGTGCTGTTCTGACGGCGGCCCAGGCGGCGGGAGTACGGGTCGTCGTCGACGCGACCCACTCCCTGTTCGCCGGATCCCATGGTCCCGGCGACTACCTGGTCGCGAGCCTCCGCAAGCTGCTGCCCCTGCCCGACGGCGCGTTCGTCACCGGCCTTGCTCACCGGCCGGCGCTCGTACGGCATGACGCCGATCGCACGGCCACGCGACTGGGGCTGGCCGCCGCCCGCCGCCGCCATGACCTCGTCGCCGGAACCGGCTCGGCAGCGGACTTCGTCGACGCCGTCGACGCCGCGGAAGACGCGATGCTGGAGGCCCGCGAGCCTGCCGCGATGAGTCGCGCAGCGCTCGACCGCCTGTCGCGAGTCGATGCCCAGGCGCTTCGACGGGCCAGGCGAGCCAACGCCTCGTACCTCGTGGAACGCCTCGTCTCCTCCGGGATCGAGGTGGTCAACCCGACGACGCCTGAGTGCGGCGTCGTCGTCCAGGTCGACGAGGCACGGTCCGTCGAGCGCGACCTGCTGGCCGCCGGCATCCTCTGCCCGATCAGCTGGCCCCGTCCGCCCGGTCTGAGGAATGACGTGCCCTGGCCCTCCCGCTGGGTCACGCTCCCCGTGGATCCTGACGTGACACGCGACACGCTGGAGTGCGCAGCAGCCATCGTGGAGCGTGCAACCGTGCCCTTCTCAGGGATTGACCCCCACCAGGGGCGGTGACGAGGGCCGGGCGCGTGCCTGATCGAGTGCCCCGAGGACGATGAGAGCCTGGCCCAGCACGTACGTGAGCATGATCCACACGCCAAGGGTCGGCACGCTGGGATAGGCGAACACGCGAAGCGCGAGCAGGGAGTCCGAGAGCAGGAAGACGAGCCCTCCGGCCGTGGCCAGCGGACCCAGGCCGGACGCAAGCAGCGCCATGGCCGTGAGGACGACGGCATAGACGGCCAAGGGCACCAGCAGGTCGGCTGCCGGCTCGAGCACGAGGAGCAGGAGC
>DASSQF010000353.1:0-3693 GCA_035702685.1 Propionibacteriaceae bacterium | reverse complement strand
AGCCCGTGGCCTCGAACCTCAACTGGTCAGCGGGGACGACGATCCCCAACCTCGTCACGGTCAAGGTGGGCAGCAACGGCAAGGTGTCGCTGTTCCAGTTCGGTCCGGGAGGGGCACAGGTCGTGGTCGACGTCGCGGGCTTCTTCCTCGGCGGGACTCCCAAGGAGGTCGGCACGTTCGTCGCACTCTCGCCGGTGAGAGTCCTCGACACGCGCACCAGCTCGAGCATCGGTGCCGGCCGGACCCGGTCGCTGCCCCTGTTCACGCAAGGAGGCATCCCCGCGTCCGGCGTCTCGTCCGTGGTGATGAACACCACGGTCACCGAGACGCACGCGCCAGGGTTCCTCACGGTCTTCCCCGGTACGAGCCCGCTCCCGGGCACGTCCGACCTGAACTGGTCCGGACCAGGCGTGACCATCCCCAAGCTGGTGACCGTACAGCTCGGGACGGACGGCAGCGTCAAGATCTACAACGCGTCGGCCGGGACCACTCAGGTCGTCGCGGACGTCGCCGGCTACTACATCGGCTGACCGGAGTCCACGCACACGTCGAGGGGTGGCAGAGCCTTCGGGCCGTCCGGGGAATGACCGGGCGGCCCGAGGTCGTGCAGGTCTGCACCGGGTCGCTTCCGGAGCTCGTGAGGACGGCACGGAACCCCCTCGGACGAGGACGTGCCACGATGAGGACCGAGGCAGCACTGCGGAGGGGCGGACACCGTGTCGGACACGCAGGCTCGTCAACGGCCCGAGCCGTTCACGAGGTACACGACCCCCGAGTTCTGGAACGACCCGCACATCTCGGAGCAGATGCTCTCGTACCACCTCGACCCGGTCCTCGAGCCCGCTTCGCGCGCCCACTCGTTCATCGAGCGCTCGGTGGCCTGGCTCGTACCGGTCCTCGGCCTCACCGGCGGGTCACGGCTGCTCGACCTCGGCTGTGGGCCCGGCCTGTACGCGAACCGGATCGCAGCCCTGGGCGTCGAGGTCGTCGGCATCGACGTCTCGAGGCGGTCCCTGGAGCACGCGCGCGTGGAGGCCCGCACCAGGTCGCTTCCCAGCGTGTTCCGGGAGGGGAGCTACCTGGACTGCGAGCTGGGGGAGGGGTACGACGCCGCGATCCTCATCTACGAGGACTACTGCGCGCTCAGCCCGGCCCAGCGGGAGGCGCTGCTGGGCCGCACCCGCGCCGCCCTGCGGCCGGGGGGCCGGCTGCTCTTCGACGTCACCGCCCCGTCGCGCTTCGCCGAGTTCCACGACGCCGTGCTCGAGCAGCCGAACCTCATGGACGGGTTCTGGGCGCAGCCTCCCTACCTCGGCACCCAGGAGACGTGGACGTACCCCGACCTGCACCTGGTCCTGCAGCGCTACACCATCGAGACGGGGACCAGGACGCGCGAGTTCTGGAACTGGATGCACTGCCTCTCGCCCGACGAGGTGTCAGCAGAGCTGGCGGTGGCCGGATTCGGTGAACCACGCCTGTTCGGCGACGTGGCCGGCGCGCCATACGCACCCTCCGCACCGACCTTCGCGGTCCTCACGTCCAGAGCCTGAACCTCGGAGCGGATCGGCGTTGGATGCGCGGGATCCGCTGTGGGGGCGGGGAATCGCCACGTGGGGCCTGGGCGTCGAACCAGGCGGCGTCTGTACCCCCGCGGGTAGCCTGGAGTGGTGACAGGCGGCATCGCTGGGCCTGAGGTGTCCGGTGTCGGCTACGGCGGCACCGTCGCCGACCTCCGGGCTGCCTTCGACACCGGCCTCACCCGTCCGATCCAGTGGAGACTCGCACAGCTGGACGGCCTCGTGGAGCTGCTCAGCGTGCACGAGGCCGACATCGCCGGGGCGCTGGCCTCGGACCTGGGGAAGTCGGCGCGTGAGGCGTACCTCACCGAGATCGGGCTGACTCTCGCCGAGGTCAAGAACATCCGCAGATGGCTGCGCTGGTGGCTGCGGCCGCGGCCCATCCGGCCGACGCTGCTCACGTTTCCGAGCCTGGCCTTCACCGTGCGCGAGCCGCTCGGGGTGTGCCTGGTGATCTCACCGTGGAACTATCCGCTGCAGCTCTGCCTCGCACCCCTCATCGGCGCCCTGGCCGGCGGGAACGCGTGCATCGTCAAGCCGAGCGAGCTGGCCCCTGCCACGGCCGAGCTCCTCGCGACCCTGGTCCCGCGGTACCTCGACCCCCGAGCCGTACGAGTCGTCACGGGCGGCGTCCCGGAGACGACCGCCCTGCTGCGGGAGCGGTTCGACCACATCTTCTACACGGGGAACGGCGGTGTCGCTCGCATCATCGCCAAGGCCGCGGCCGCTCAGCTCACCCCCGTCACCCTGGAGCTCGGCGGCAAGTGCCCGGTGTTCGTCGACGGCTCGACGGACCTGCGTGTCGCCGCCGAGCGGATCGCCTGGGCGAAGTGGACCAACGCCGGCCAGACGTGCGTCGCTCCCGACTACGTCCTGGCGGTCCCGGCTGCCGCCGAGCAGCTCGAGGAGCTGATCCCCGAGGCAGCACGACGGATGTTCGGCGACGATGCGCACCGGTCGCCGGACTACGGCCGGATCGTCACCGAGATCCAGCATGCACGTCTCCGCGCCTACCTGGGCGACGGTCGGGTGGTCTCGGGCGGGCGCTTCGATTCGGGCGACCGGTACGTCGAACCGACCGTGCTGGCGGACGTGTCTCCGCTCTCGCCGGTCATGCAGGAGGAGATCTTCGGCCCGATCCTGCCGATCCTCCGGGTGCCCGACGCCGGGGCGGCCATCGACTTCATCAACGGTCGCGACAAGCCGCTCGCCTTGTACGTGTTCACGTCCGACGCCGGCACGCGCCGTCGCTTCGTCCAGGAGACGTCGTCCGGGGCCCTCGCCTTCGGTCTCCCCGTCGCCCACTTCGCGATGACCGACCTTCCGTTCGGCGGGGTCGGCGCGTCCGGCACCGGCGCGTACCACGGGAGGCACTCCGTCGTGACGTTCACCCACGAGAAGCCGATCGTCCTCAAGCCCGACCACCCCGACGCGACCAAGGTCGTCTACCCGCCGCTCAGCGACCTGCGCATGAGGCTCGTCCGTCGGGTGATGGGCTCGCACTGACTCGTACCTGTCGGAGCTCCGCGCCGCGACCGAACACGATCCGCCTGTTCCAGTCCTCTCGCACTGCCCGCCCGATTGACAGCCGTAGCACGATGATCACGTCGGCTGCCGCGGGGGCGGCGCCGTCCGAGAGGCCGGGATGACCATCGACGAGGCCCAGACCACGACCGACGCGCGTCCTGCTTCCCCGCACAGGCGCGAGGTCCCGACCTTCTGCCCCCTGTGTGTGTCCCGCTGCGGCGCGACGGCCGTCGTCGTCGACGGGCGGCTGGAGTCGCTGCGGCCCGATCCGTCCCACCCGACGGGGGCCGCGCTGTGCGTGAAGGGGAAGGCCGCGCCCGAGATCCTCAGCCACCCGGACCGGCTGCTGTATCCCCTCCGCCGCACCACGCCCAAGGGCTCCGCCGACCCCGGCTGGGAGCGCATCACCTGGGATGAAGCGCTGGACACGATCTCGAGGCGGCTCCGGGACCTGGCCGCCGCGTACGGGCCCGAGTCCGTCGTGTTCGGGTCGTCATCGCCGTCCACGTCGGCCATGTCCGACGCGGTCGACTGGGTGATGAGGCTCCGGCGTGCGTTCGGGAGCCCGAACATGAGCGTGTACATGGAG
>DASSQF010000352.1:0-2536 GCA_035702685.1 Propionibacteriaceae bacterium | reverse complement strand
AAGCGCGGTGCCGGCGATGCGCTGCGCGGTCGCATGAGCCTGCGACGCGATCGCGCGGAGCCCGTGAGGGCCGTGGTACACCGCGTACAGGGCTGCCGTCACGGCGAGCAGCACCTGCGAGGTGCAGATGTTCGAGGTCGCCTTCTCGCGCCGGATGTGCTGCTCGCGCGTCTGCAGCGCGAGGCGGTAGGCGGGGATCCCGTCGGCGTCGACGGAGACGCCGACGAGGCGGCCCGGCAGCTGCCGCTCGAGGCCCTCCCGGACGCTGATGTAGCCCGCGTGCGGACCCCCGTAGAAGAGGGGGACGCCGAAGCGCTGGGTGCTGCCGACGGCCACGTCGGCGCCCCAGGCGGCGGGAGGCTCGAGCAGCGTGAGCGACAGCAGGTCGCACGCCGCCACGACGAGCGCACCGGCGGCGTGAGCGGCCTCCGTGATGCGCTGCAGGTCCGCGCCGGTGCGGACCAGCCCGTCCGCTGTCGGCTGCTGGACGACGACGCAGAAGACGCCGTCGAGATCGTCATCGAGGTCGCCCGTGCCCATGACGAGCTCGAGTCCCAGGGCCTCCGCGCGTGTGCGCAGCACGGCGAGGCTCTGCGGGTACAGGCCCGGGTCGACGAGGCAGCGGCTGCCCTTCTTGGAGACGCGGTTCGCCAGCGCGACCGCCTCGGCGACCGCCGTGCCCTCGTCGAGGAGGGACGCGCCGGAGGTGGCCAGGCCGGTGAGGTCGCTGCACATGGTCTGGAAGGTGAGCAGGGCCTCGAGCCGGCCCTGGCTGATCTCCGGCTGGTACGGCGTGTACGCGGTGTACCAGGCGGGGTTCTCGAGCACCGAGCGGCGGATGACCGGAGGCGTCACCGTCTGGCTGTAGCCCAGCCCGTACATCGGCACGGTCACGACGTTCTTCTCCGACAACGAGCGCAACCGCGCCTGGACCTCGGCCTCGCTGCGGGCCGCCGGGACGCCGGGCATCTCCGAGGAACGGATGCCGGAGGGGATGGCTGCGTCGACGAGCTCAGCGGCAGAGGCGACGCCGATGGTGGCGAGCATCCGCTGCTGGTCTGTGACGGAGGGTCCGATGTGACGCTCGGCGAAGGCCGAGCCGAAGCGTGGGTTCATGTGGCGCCTTTCTGTGCCCAGGCGCCAACCTAACGAACTCCCGCGTCAGCCCGCGAACCGGGCCGCCCGTCGGGCCGCGAGCTCGTCGATCGCCCGGCTCGTGTCCTCGGCCCGTTCCGAGGGGAGCTCGAGGAGGGTCCCCTCGATCGAGCGCCACACTCCCCCGAGCGCGATGCCGAACATGCCCTGGCCGCCCTTGAGGAGGTCGACGAGCTCGTCGTCGGAGGTGCACTCGTACACCGACACGCCGTCGCTGAGCAGCGTCACCTCGGTGAGGTCCTCGACGCCGCGAGCGCGCAGGTGGTCGACGGCGATCCGGATCTGCTGGAGCGAGATCCCCGCGTCGATGAGGCGCTTGATGACCTTGAGCAGGAGGATGTCGCGGAAGCTGTACAGGCGCTGGGTCCCGGAGCCGGTGGCGTCGCGGACCTCGGGCACGACGAGACCGGTACGTGCCCAGTAGTCGAGCTGCCGGTACGTGATGCCGGCCGCGTTGCAGGCCACCGGTCCACGGAAGCCCTCGTCCTGAGGCAGCGGGGAGAAGTCGCCCTCGAACAGGCTGTCCTGGCTGCGACGCGTCTCGTCGTCCATGGTGCTCTCCCTCGTCTCGTCCCACCGTGGTAGTTCCATCAGTGGGATTCCCGAACGGTAGATCCGGCATCGGGTGGCGTCAACGACCCTCAGGTACCGCACGAGGGTTGTCCCGCGTCTTGCGCCTGCCCGCCGCCGGTGCGCCGTACGGACGCAACTGGCCCCTGACTAGGAGCCTTGTGGGGCGTCGAAGTCCTCGGGGCTCACGTTGTCGAGGAACTCCCGGAACTTCTCGACCTCTTCCTCACGGGGCGCAGGAATCTCGACCCCTACTTCAGCAAGTACCTCGTCGGACGCGTAGATCGGGGCTCCGACCCGCAGGGCGAGCGCGACGCCGTCGGAGGGCCGCGCGCTGATCTGCTCGCCGTCGATGTCGAGAACGGCGTAGAAGGTGCCGTCCTCGACGTCGGTGATCTTCACGGCTGTCAACGTGTGCCCGAGGGCCTCGAGGACGTCGGCCATGAGGTCGTGGGTCAGAGGCCGGGGCGGCGTGGCCCCCTCGAGGACGCTGGCGATCGCCGAGGCCTCCGCGGCACCGATCCAGATCGGCAGCCCGCGAGTCCCCTCCACCTCCCGCAGCAGCAGCATCGGCACACCGGCCGGCATGTCGATCCGAACGCCGTGCACCACTACCTCACGCATGTCACCCAGACTAGTCGCGAGACGAGGCCCGGGACCGGCTCACTTGTCGAGGACAGACTGCATGAGCGCCGCGTGCGCGTGCATGACGAGCTGCATGACGTCGTTGGTCCGCTCGCGGCTCACGGGCATGCGACGGCTCGACGAGGCGGCAACCGCCTGCTCGACCAGCCCGACCTCGCGCTCCGCC
>DASSQF010000351.1:0-16418 GCA_035702685.1 Propionibacteriaceae bacterium | reverse complement strand
GAGGGCCCGAGCCGGACCCCCTCCCTTTGGTACTCGTCTCAGACGGACAGCGGCCGGGCCGTCGGCGGGATCGGCTTGGGCAGCTTCGACTCGCCTGACAGGAACGCGTCGACGCCGTTCGCCGCGGAACGGCCCTCGGCGATCGCCCACACGATGAGCGACTGGCCGCGGCCCGCGTCGCCGGCCACGAACACACCGGGGACGTTCGTCTCGTACGAGCCGTTGCGGGCGATGTTGCCCCGCGCGTCGGTCTCGAGGCCGAGCTGGTCGATCGCCGTCCGCTCCGGGCCGGTGAAGCCCATCGCGAGCAGCACGAGCTGCGCGGGGATCTCACGCTCCGTGCCCTCGACGGAGGTGAACCGGCCGTCGACCATCGTGACCTCGGACACGCGGAGCCCGGCCACGCCGGACTCCTCGTCGCCGACGAAGGAGCCGGTGTTGACCGCGTACATGCGCTCGCCACCCTCCTCGTGGGCCGAGGAGACCCGGTAGACCATAGGGTACGTCGGCCAGGGCTGGCCCGAGGGCCTCGTCGTGGAGGGCGTCGGCATGATCTCGAGCTGGGTGATCGACTTCGCCTTCTGCCGGATCGCGGTGCCGAGGCAGTCCGCGCCGGTGTCGCCGCCGCCGATGATGACGACGTCCTTGCCGGTCGCGACGATCTGGTCGGTGACCTGCTTGCCGCGCGCCACGCGGTTGGCCTGGGGCAGGTACTCCATGGCCTGGTGGATGCCGCGGAGCTCGCGTCCCGGGACGGTGAGGTCACGTGCGACGGTGGAGCCGACGGCCAGCACCACGGCGTCGAACCGCTCCCGCAGCTCGGCGAAGGTGATGTCGGTGCCGATGTTCACGCTGGTCTTGAAGATCGTGCCCTCGAGCCGCATCTGCTTGAGGCGCCGGTCGATGACGTCCTTCTCCATCTTGAACTCGGGGATGCCGTAGCGGAGCAGGCCGCCGATCTCGTCGGCGCGCTCGTACACGACGACGGTGTGGCCGGCCCGGGTGAGCTGCTGCGCGGCGGCGAGGCCAGCGGGCCCGGAGCCGACGATCGCGACGGTCTTCAGCGTGTGCCACGACGCCTGCTCGGGGAGCACGCGACGGTCGTCCCACGCCTTGTCGATGATCGCGACCTCGACGTTCTTGATCGTCACCGGGTCGCGCGAGATGCCCACGACACAGGCCGTCTCACACGGCGCCGGGCAGAGCCGGCCCGTGAACTCCGGGAAGTTGTTCGTCGCGTGGAGGCGCTCGGTCGCGCCGCGCCACTCGTCCCGCCAGATGAGGTCGTTCCACTCGGGGATGAGGTTCCCGAGGGGGCAGCCCTGATGGCAGAACGGGATGCCGCAGTCCATGCAGCGGCCCGCCTGCGTCTGGATGATCGGCAGGACGGCGCGCCCCGGCGTCTCCGGGTACACCTCGTGCCAGTCGTTGACCCGCTCCTCGACCGGACGCCTCGCGGCGACAGCGCGCGGCGTCGTCATGAATCCACGGGGGTCAGCCATGAGCGGCCTCCATCATCTTCTGGGTGGTCTCGGACTCGTCGAACCCGGCGGCCTCCGCCTCGGCCTTGGCCCGCATGATGCGGCCGTAGTCCCGCGGCAGGATGGTCGTGAACCGGCGCCGCAGCTCGTCGTCGGACGCGCGCAGCAGGTTCTCCGCGACAGGCGACCCCGTCTCGGAGACATGCCTGGCGAGCAGCTCCTTCACGCGCTCCAGGTTGTCGTCGTCGAGCTCGACCGGGTCGACCAGCTCGGTGTTGAGGCGCGAGCGCTGCAGATCCAGCACCCACGCCACGCCGCCGGACATGCCCGCCGCGACGTTCCGGCCCGTAGGCCCGAGGATGAGCGCCTCGCCACCGGTCATGTACTCGCACGCGTGGTCGCCGACACCCTCGACGATGGCGGTGGCGCCCGAGTTGCGCACGCAGAACCGCTCGCCCACGACGCCGCGGAGGATGATCTCGCCCGACGTCGCCCCGTATCCGATGACGTTGCCCGCGATGATCTGCTCCTCGGCGGCGAACGTGGCCTCCGGAGCGGGGGCCACGATGAGGCGGCCGCCCGACAGGCCCTTGCCGAGGTAGTCGTTCGCGTCGCCGACGAGACGGAGCGTGATCCCGCGGGGAAGGAACGCCCCGAAGCTCTGCCCCGCCGTGCCCGTCAACGTGATGTCGATCGTGTCGTCGGGGAGCCCGGCGCCCTTGGTCGCCTTCGTCACGACGTGGCCGAGGATCGTGCCGACCGTACGGTCGACGTTGCGGATCGTCGTCTCCTCCTTGACCGGGGACCCCTGCTCGATCGCCTCGCGCGCGAGCTCGATGAGCTTGACGTCGAGCGCCTCGCCGAGACCGTGGTCCTGGGTCGTCGTGCAGTGCAGCGGTGACGACGTCTCGACGCGGGTGAGGATCGGCGACAGGTCGAGGCCGGAGGCCTTCCAGTGGTCGATCGCCGCGCGGGCCTCGAGCTTCTCGACGTGGCCGACGGCCTCCTCGATGGTGCGGAAGCCGAGCAGCGACAGGTACTCGCGGACCTCCTCGGCGATGAACTCGAAGAAGTTCACGACGAACTCCGCCTTGCCGGTGAACTTCTCGCGGAGCACGGGGTTCTGCGTCGCGACGCCCACCGGGCAGGTGTCGAGGTGGCAGACGCGCATCATCACGCAGCCCTCGACGACGAGCGGAGCCGTGGCGAAGCCGAACTCCTCCGCGCCGAGCAGCGCGGCGATGATGACGTCACGCCCCGTCTTGAGCTGCCCGTCCGTCTGCACGACGATCCGGTCCCGCAGGCCGTTGAGCAGCAGCGTCTGCTGCGTCTCGGCCAGACCCAGCTCCCACGGACCGCCCGCGTGCTTGAGCGAGGTGAGCGGGGCCGCGCCCGTACCGCCGTCGTGGCCGGAGATGAGCACGACGTCGGCCTTCGCCTTCGAGACGCCGGCCGCGACCGTACCCACACCGACCTCGGCGACGAGCTTCACGTGCACCCGTGCGCTCGGGTTGGCGCACTTGAGGTCGTGGATGAGCTGCTTGAGGTCCTCGATGGAGTAGATGTCGTGGTGCGGCGGCGGCGAGATGAGGCCGACGCCCGGGGTCGAGTGACGCGTCTTCGCCACCCACGGGTAGACCTTCCCACCCGGGAGCTGGCCGCCTTCGCCGGGCTTCGCGCCCTGCGCCATCTTGATCTGGATGTCCGTGGCGTTGGTCAGGTAGTCGCTCGTCACGCCGAAGCGGCCCGAGGCCACCTGCTTGATCGCGGAGCGCCGCGCCGGGTCGTACAGGCGGTCCGCGTCCTCGCCGCCCTCACCGGTGTTCGACTTCGCACCGAGGGAGTTCATGGCGATCGCCAGCGTCTCGTGCGCCTCCTTGCTGATCGAGCCGTACGACATGGCGCCGGTCGAGAAGCGCTTGACGATGGAGCTCACCGGCTCGACCTCGTCGAGCGGCACGGGGGTGTCCGCCGGCTTGAGCTCGAGCAGCGAGCGCAGCGTCATGAGCCGGTGCGAGCTGTCGTTCACCAGCGACGTGTACTGCTTGAAGATGTCGTACCGGCCGGTGCGGGTGGCGTGCTGGAGCCGGAACACGGTGTCGGGGTCGAAGAGGTGCTCCTCGCCCTCGCGGCGCCACTGGTACTCGCCGCCGACCGGCAGCGTGCGGTGGGCCAGCGGGATGCCGTCCGCGGGGTAGCCGCGCAGGTGGCGGCGCAGGATCATCTCGTGGATCTGCTCGAGGCCGATCCCTCCGAGCCGGCTCGTGGTCCCCTCGAAGTAGGCGTCGATGAGCTCCTGGCTCAGGCCGGTCGCCTCGAAGATCTGGGCGCCGGTGTAGGAGGCGATGGTCGAGACGCCCATCTTGCTCATGACCTTGAGGACGCCCTTGCCGAGCGCCTTGCGGACGTTGTAGATCGCCTTGTCGGGGTCGACGGTCACGTACAGCTCGTTGCGCGCGAGGTCCTCGGCGGACTCGAAGACGAGGTACGGGTTGATGGCCGCCGCGCCGTAGCCGATGAGCAGCGCCGCGTGGTGCACCTCGCGGACGTCGCCGGCCTCGACGACGAGTCCCACCTTGGTGCGCGTCTTGCGCCGCACGAGGTGGTGGTGGACCGCCGAGGTGAGCAGCAGCGACGGGATGGGCGCCAGCTCCGCCGTCGAGTGCCGGTCGCTCAGGACGATGATCTGCGCGCCCTCCTCGATGGCCGTGTCGACCTCGCCGCACAGCTCCTCGAGACGCGCCCGAAGCCCCTCCGCGCCCTCGTCGAGCTCGTACAGCCCACGGATGACCCGCGCCGAGTAGCCGGGCGTCTCGCCGAAGTGGTTGATCCGCACGAGCTTCGCGAGCTCGTCGGAGTCGAGGATGGGGAAGTCGATGACGATCTGCCGACAGCTGTCGGGTCCCGGGTCGAGGAGGTTCTTCTCGGGGCCGATCGAGCTCGTGAGACTCGTCACGAGCTCCTCGCGGATCGCGTCGAGCGGCGGGTTGGTCACCTGCGCGAACAGCTGGGAGAAGTAGTCGAAGAGCGTGCGCGACTTGTCGCTGAGGACGGCCAGCGGCGCGTCGTTGCCCATCGACCCGATCGGCTCGGCGCCGGTGTTGGCCATCGGCGCGACGATGATCCGCAGCTCCTCGTGGTTGTAGCCGAAGATCTGCTGGCGACGCGTGACCGAGGAGTGGCTGTGCACGATGTGCTGACGCTCGGGCAGGTTCTTGAGGTTGATGTGGCCCTGCGCCACCCACTCGGCGTACGGCTCGGCCGTGGCCAGGTCGGCTTTGACCTCCTCGTCGTCGATGACGCGGTGCTGCTCCAGGTCCACGAGGAAGATGCGGCCCGGGCGCAGCCGGCCCTTGCTCTCGACCTGGTCCTGCGGGATGTCGAGGACGCCGGCCTCGGACGCGAAGATGACGAGGCCGTCCTTGGTCACCCAGTACCGCGCGGGGCGCAGGCCGTTGCGGTCCAGGGTGGCGCCGATCGTCGTCCCGTCGGTGAAGGTCACCGCGGCGGGACCGTCCCAGGGCTCCATGAGCGAGCTGTGGAACTCGTAGAACGCACGGCGGTCCTCGTCCATCTCCGTGTTCTGCTGCCACGCCTCCGGGATCATCATGAGCACGGCGTGCGGCAGGGTCCTACCGCCGAGGTGGAGCAGCTCGAGCACCTCGTCGAAGGA
Source organism: Propionibacteriaceae bacterium (assembly GCA_035702685.1). GTDB lineage: Bacteria > Actinomycetota > Actinomycetes > Propionibacteriales > Propionibacteriaceae > Fen-668. The sequence goes on along the minus strand of DASSQF010000351.1, from coordinate 11,264 downwards.
GGCCGAGTCGGAACCTCCGGGAGAGCAGATCGGGAACAGGCGGTCGAGGTCGCCGGGGATGAGGTCCGAGGCGAGCAGGGTCTCGCGGGCCCGCATCCAGTTCCGGTTGCCCTTGACGGTGTTGATCTCGCCGTTGTGGGCGATGAGGCGGTACGGGTGCGCGAGCTCCCACGCCGGGAACGTGTTCGTGGAGAAGCGCGAGTGGACGAGGGCCAGGGCGCTGGCGAGGTCCGGGTCGTGGAGCTCGGGGTAGACCGCCTCGAGCTGGGCCGTGGTGAGCATGCCCTTGTACACGAGGGTGCGGCACGACAGGGAGGCGAAGTAGACCTGCTGCTCGTGCTGGGCACGGCGCCGCAGCACGTACGCGAGACGCTCGAGGGCGAGTCCGGACACACCGTCGTACGAGTCGACGAGCAGCATCTCCATGTGCGGCATGACGTCGAGCGAGATCGGGCTGAGCGTGCTGGGGTCCGTCGGGACGGCACGCCAGGCGAGGACGCGCAGGCCCTCCTGGACGGCGATGTGGGTGATCGCGGCCTTCACCGTCTCCCGGGCTCGCGGCTCGGTGGGCAGGAACGCCATGCCGACCGCGTACGACCCCTTGTCCGGCAGCTCCGCGTCGACGACCTTGCGGAGGAACGCGTCGGGGACCTGGACCAGGATCCCGGCGCCGTCGCCGGCGGCCGTGTCGGCACCGGTCGCGCCGCGGTGGTCGAGGTTGCGGAGCACCTCGAGACCCTTCTCCACGATGTCGTGGCACGCGACGCCGTCGAGGCGCGCGACGAAGCCGACGCCACAGGCGTCGTGCTCGTAGGCGGGGTCGTACAGGCCCTGTGCGGTCGGCCGGGCGAGCGGCTCGTAGACCATGGGTCTCCCTTCGGAACGGGCCGGGCTACCGGCTCGGGCACCAGACCGCGGCAGGCAGGAGCCGAGGTGGCGTCGTCGCAGGACAAACTACAGAAGCCGGGAGACCACTCCTCCGAGTTGTCGCATGGCGGATGGTCGGCGAGACGTCAGGACGCGGTCTCGTCCGTGTGCTCGTGCGCGGGATGTTCGAGCGGCACGGGCGAGGGTCCTGGCCTCGTCACGAGGAGGACGACGAGCAGCACGACACCGGCACCGAACACGATGAGCGACGTGTACGAGTTGAGGCGGAAGCCGCTGAACGTGTTCGCCGGGTCGATGCGGAGGCTCTCGACGAAGAACCTGCCGACCGTGTACCAGACGATGTACGAGGCGAAGAGCTTGCCCCGGCCGAGGTGGAGCCACCGCTCGAGGAGGACGAGGAGACCGGCTCCCGCAAGGCACCACAGCAGCTCGTACAGGAACGTCGGGTGGTACGTGGCGTACTGCTCGTACCCGTTGAGGCGATGCGCCGCGTCGATCTCGAGCCCCCAGGGCAGGGTGGTGGGCCGTCCGTACAGCTCCTGGTTGGCGTAGTTGCCGATGCGGCCGACCGCCTGGGCGACGAGCAGTCCCGGAGCGAGCACGTCCGCGAGGGCCGCGAAGCTGACGTGTGCCACGCGGCAGCGCCACCAGGCGACGAGGGCGCCGAACCCGACGGCTCCCCAGATGCCGAGCCCGCCCTCCCAGATGAAGAACATGCGGTACCAGGTCCGTCCCGGCGCGAAGTACAGCTCGGGGTCGGTGGCGACGTGGTAGATCCGGGCGCCGACGATCCCGGCGAGCACCGTCCACACGAGGATGCCGTCGAGCGTCTCCTGGGTGCCGCCGCGGACTCGCCAGCGGCGCGAGGTGATCCACCAGGCCAGGGCGATGCCCGTGATGATGGCGAGGGCGTACGCCCGGATGGGTACCGGTCCTAGGTACCAGACCCCGACGGGCGGGCTGGGGATGAACAGTGACGTCACGACAGCGAGGCGGCGAGGCTCTCGGCGCTGCCGGTGGTGAGGTCGAACTGCTTGCCGTTGACGTACACCGTCGGCGTGCCGCCGGAGGACGGGCCGGACTTCGCGAGGTTGTAGATGCCCGTCACCCAGGCGGAGTGCGTGCCGCCCGTAACGCACGTCTCGTACCCGTCGGGAAGGACCGGCTTGAGCTGCTTGGACAGGGAGAGGATCTGGTCGTTCGACCACTCCGTGCCCATGTTCGCGAAGAAGCCGTCGTACAGGCTCACGGCCAAGGAGGGGTCCCTCTCGGCGGCGCAGGCCATCGCGTTCGAGGCCCGGGCGCTGCCGGGGCTGCCGAAGCCGAGGGGCCAGTACTCGATGTCGATGCGCCCGGAGTCGCGCAGGTCGGCCAGGGTCTGGCCGTACGTCGTCTCGAACTCCGCGCAGTGCGTGCAGGCGAAGTCCGAGTAGAGGGCGACGACGTTCGGGGCGCCGGCGACCCCGATCTTCAGGCCCTGCCCATCGGTCACCGTGACGGGCGCGAACGCGAGGCTGGCCGTGGGGCTGGAGTCCGCCGTCGCCGCCGCGGCCGGCTTCCTCGTCGCCTGGTACCAGCCGAACAGCGACGCGACGCCGACCAGCACGGCCACGACGACGACCAGCGTGATCCCGGTGTCACGGCGTCGCTTGCGAGCCGCGGCCGCCTCGGCCTCCCGTTGGGCGAGAAGGCGCTCCTTCGCGCCCGAGACCCGGTACGGCTTCGTCTTCTTCGTGCTCATCGATCCTCTTCGTCGAGCTAGGAGCGGGCCAACGTCTCGAAGTCCGCCCGCAGGTCGTCGACCGCGGTGGGCGCGAGCCACACCACCGCAGCCCGCCGGTCCTTGCCGAACCCGATGACCTGGGTGCCGTGCACGACCTCGTACCCGCCGCTCTCGAGCTTCTCGCCGTCAGCGATGTCCACACCGACGCTGCGGCCGGTCGTGATGATTGTGCCGAGGTCACCTGTGAGACCGACGAAGGCGGGGTCGATGCGGTCCAGGTACGTCTTGAGCACGGCCGCCGTGTCGCGCGCGGGGTCGGTGGTGATGCACACCAGCCGCACGCGCTGGCGCAGGTCGGCGGCCATCCGGCTCCGGGCCGTCGCCATGTCGGCGAGGATCCCCGTGCAGACGTCCGGGCAGTTCGAGTAGCCGAAGAAGAGCGCGGTGACCTGACCCTGGGCGGCGGCCGTCCGGAGGTTGTACGGAGCGCCGGACGTGTCGGTGAGGGTGACGTCGGGCAGGTCGTACGAGCGGGCCGGGTCGAGCTCGGCACCCCGGTACGGCCCTGTCTGGCCCATGCCGGAGACGATCGCGGGACGGTCCGCGCCGGGCGAGGCGCAGCCGGCGAGGAACGCCAGCGCGGCCGCCGACGTCAGCAGGCTCCGCCGCCTCATGCGCGCTCGGCCCTGCGTACCCCGGCGGCCAGGTCGCTCACCAGCGAGCGCAGCGCGCTCAGGTCACCCGGCGTGCCGTTCGCCTCGGCCGCGAGCAGCGTCGAGACGAGGGCCGAGCCGACGATGACGCCGTCCGCCGTCGCACCCACCGCCGCCGCCTGGTCGCCGTTCGAGACCCCGAGGCCGACGCCGACGGGGAGTCCGGCGCCGAGGGTACGGACTCGGCGCACCAGCGTGGGCCCGGCGTCGGAGGTCTCCGTACGAGCGCCGGTCACGCCCATGACCGCGGTCGCGTACACCCAGCCACGGCACGCCTGCACGGTCGTCGCGAGTCGTTCGTCAGTGCTCGACGGGGCCACGAGGAAGACGCGGTCGAGACCGTGCTCGTCGCTCGCCGCGCACCACTCGTCCGCCTCGTCCGGCGTCAGGTCGGGCGTGATGAGGCCCGCTCCCCCGGCCGCGGCGAAGTCCCGGGCGAAGGCACGCACCCCGTACCGGTCGATGAGGTTCCAGTACGTCATGACGAGGGCGGGCGTTCCCGTCGCCGCGACGGCGGAGACGGCCGCGAACACGTCGCGGGTGTGGACACCGCGCTCGAGGGCGGCCGTGCCGGCTCGTTGGATGGCGACGCCGTCCATGACGGGGTCCGTGTACGGGATGCCGATCTCCACCACGTCGCAGCCGGTCCCGTCCGTACCCTCGGTGAGGGCGACGACGGCCTCGACCGACGTCGGCACGTCCGGGTAGCCCACCGGCAGGTAGCCGACGAGCGCCGAGCGGCCCGCTGCGTTCGCGGCGGCGAACGCCACCCCCGACTTCCCGAGGCGGCTCTCGTCGAACGTCGTCACAGCGCTCCCCCGGCGGTCTTGTCGGCGCTGCCGTCGAGCCCGAACCACCGGATGGCCGTGTCGACGTCCTTGTCTCCGCGACCGGAGAGGCAGACGACGAGGACGGGCCTTGCGTCGGGGTCCGTCTCGGCGATCCTCCGGCCGACCCTCATGGCGCCGGCGACGGCGTGCGCGCTCTCGATCGCGGGCATGATGCCCTCGGTCTGGGTGAGGATCTTGAGCGCCTCCATGGCCTCGGCGTCGGTCACCGGCTCGTACGTGGCGCGTCCGGTCGCGGCGAGCCAGGCGTGCTCGGGGCCGACCCCGGGGTAGTCGAGTCCCGCGGAGATCGAGTGCGACTCCTTGGTCTGGCCGTCCTCGTCCTGCAGCACGTACGTGCGCATGCCGTGGAGGACGCCCTCCTGCCCTTCGGCGATCGTCGCGGCGTGGCGGCCGGTCTCGACGCCGTCTCCCCCGGCCTCGAAGCCGAGCAGGGCGACCTCGGGGTCGTCGATGAAGTCCGCGAACATGCCCATCGCGTTCGAACCGCCGCCGACGCACGCGAGCACGGCGTCGGGCAGGCGTCCGTACCGCTCGAGCATCTGGGCCTTCGTCTCGGTGGAGATGACCCGCTGGAACTCGCGCACGATCTCGGGGAACGGGTGCGGGCCGCCGACGGTGCCGATGATGTAGTGGGTGTTGTCGACGCTGGCGACCCAGTCGCGCAGCGCCTCGTTGAGGGCGTCCTTGAGGGTGCGGGAGCCGGACGCGACGGCGACGACCTCGGCGCCCAGCATCTGCATCCGGGCGACGTTGAGCGCCTGCCGCTGTGTGTCGACCTCGCCCATGTAGACGGTGCACTGGAGGCCGAACAGGGCCGCGGCGGTGGCGGTGGCGACGCCGTGCTGCCCCGCGCCGGTCTCGGCGATCACCCGCGTCTTGCCCATGCGGCGCGTGAGCAGCGCCTGCCCCAGCACGTTGTTGATCTTGTGGGAGCCGGTGTGGTTGAGGTCCTCGCGCTTGAGCAGGACCGTCGCGTTGCCGCAGTAGGCGGAGAAGCGCTTCACCTCGGTGAGCGGCGACGGGCGGCCCGCGTAGTCGGTCTGGAGGGACTTCAGCTCGGCCTGGAAGGCGGGGTCGGCCTGAGCCGCGCGGAACTCGCTCTCGAGCTGGTCGAGGGCCGCGAACAGCGCCTCGGGTACGTACCGGCCCCCGAAGCGGTCGAAGTGTCCCCGGTCATCGGGCAGTCGGGTCGTCATGGTGTCCTCTCAGCGCGCCCTCCGGGCGAGCGTACCGGCCTCGACCATGTCGGCCACCGCACGTCGCGGCTGGTGGTCACGCACGAGCGCCTCGCCCACCAGGACGACGTCCGCACCGGCCCTGGCGGCCTCCGCCGCGTCGGCGGGGCTGGTCAGGCCCGACTCCGCGACCTTGACCACACCCGGCGGCACGAGCTCGACCAGCTTCGCGAACATCCCCTGGTCGACGCTCAGGGTCTTGAGGTCCCGGTTGTTGACGCCCAGGAGCACGGCTCCGGCGTCGAGCGCCCGGGTGACCTCCTCGGGGGTGTGTACCTCGACGAGACAGGTCATGCCGAGGGAGGCCGCGAGCCGTCCGAACGACGCGAGCTCGTCGTCGGTGAGCGCGGCGACGATGAGCAGGATGAGGTCCGCGCCGTGCGCCCGCGCCTCCCAGACCTGGTACTCGTCCACCATGAAGTCCTTGCGCAGCACGGGGATCGTCACGCGCTCGCGCACGGCGTCGAGGTCGGCGAGCGAGCCCGAGAACCGGCGCGGCTCGGTGAGCACGGAGATGGCGGCGGCGCCGCCGGCCTCGTACTCGGCGGCGAGCGCCGCAGGTTCGGGGATCTCCGCCAGGTGGCCCTTCGACGGCGACCGGCGCTTCACTTCGGCGATGACGCTGAGACCGGGCGCGCGGAACGCCGGCATGGGGTCGAGGGCCGGCGCTCGGTCGGCGGCGAGACGCTGCAGCGCGTCGAGGCTCACCTCGGAACGACGAGCCTCGAGGTCAGCACGTACGCCCGCGACGATGTCGTCGAGCACCGTCATGCGTCGACCGGCAGGTCATCCCCCTCGCCGCGCGGGTGGCGGTTCGGGTCGCTGGTCGGGTACTCCTCCGGGTCGACGGGCTGCTGCCCGAAGCCGAGGGCACGCAGGGCGACCGTGGCGACGAGCGCGACGCCGATCACCACGAACCCGGTGACGATGATCCCGAAGGACGCGACGAAGAAGCCGATCGTCCCGATGATCGCGCCGGCGAGCGCCGTCATCGAGCCCACCCAGCTGGCCGGGGACCTGCCGTGGTGGTACTCACGCGGGGTGTGGCGCCTCAGGCTGGGCTCCGTCAGCGTGGACGGACGCGGGCTCTGCCTCTTGGCGACGTCGCTCATCGGTTCGCTCCTCCAATGGATCGGTGGTAGGTGCCATTCTTGACGAAGGTTAGGGCTGCGTCACGTCACAGGCTAGGCACGCCGCCCCAAGCGCTCCTCAGGACCAGCGTCGCATCGCGTCCGCGGCACGTACCGCCCGCACGATCGCCGCTGCCTTGTTCTGGGTCTCGAGGTCCTCGACCTCCGGCACGGAGTCGGCGACGATCCCGGCTCCCGCCTGCACGTACGCCACGCCGCCCTTGATGAGCGCGGTACGGATCGCGATCGCCGTGTCGGCGTTGCCGGCGAAGTCGAAGTAGCCGACGGCACCGCCGTACACGCCGCGTCGCGTCAGCTCGAGCTCGTCGATGATCTCCATCGCGCGGACCTTCGGCGCGCCGGACAGCGTGCCCGCCGGAAAGCCGGCGAGGGTCGCTTCGAGGGCTGTGCGGCCCGGCGCGAGCTCACCGGTGACCTCCGCCTCGAGGTGCATGACGTGGGAGTAGCGGCGGACGTTCATGAACTCGAGCACCTTGACCGTGCCGGGCACCGAGACCCGCCCCACGTCGTTGCGACCGAGGTCGACGAGCATGAGGTGCTCGGCCGCCTCCTTCTCGTCCGCGAGGAGCTCCGCCTCGTACGCGGCGTCCTCGGGGCCGGTCGCGCCCCTCGGCTTCGTCCCGGCGATGGGGTGGATCGTCACGGCGCGGTCACGGACGGTCACGAGCGCCTCCGGGCTCGCGCCGACGATCGAGAAGTCGGCGAGCCGGAGCAGGTACATGTACGGGCTGGGGTTCTGCCTGCGGAGCATCCGGTACACGTCGAGCGGGTCGGCCTGCGTGGCGAGCTCGAACCTCTGGCTGGGGACGATCTGGAACGCCTCACCCGCCCGGATCTGCTCGACGCAGTCGCGCACCATCTGGCAGTACTCCTCGGCACTGCGCTGCCGAACGACCTCGGCCTCGGGAACGTCGACCGGCTCGGTGACAAGAGGGGCCTGGGGCTGTGCCAGGGCGGCGAGCAGGGCCTCGACGCGGGAGACCGCGTCCTCGTACGCCCACTCGAGACGCTCGGGCGAGTCGTCGTAGTTCACGGCGTTCGCGATGAGCCACACATCCCCGGTGTGGTGGTCCATGGCCGCGAGGTCGCCGACGAGCAGCATCGTGAGCTCGGGGACGCCGAGGTCGTCGATGCAGGTGTCCGGAAGCCGCTCGAGGCGGCGTACGACGTCGTAGCCGAGGTAGCCGACGAAGCCTGAGACGAACGGGGGCTGTCCCGGCTCCGGCGCGGTGTGCAGTGTGGTGAGCGTCGTCGCGAGCGCCGCCAGCGGGTCGGAGTCGAGGGGCAGGCCCGAGAGCGGACGACCCTCCCAGGTGGCACGGCCCCGGCTCGCCGAGAGCGTGCCGAGGGCGTTGACGCCGATGAACGACCAGCGCCCGAACGTGCCGTGCTCGGCCGACTCGAGAAGGAACGTGCCTGGGCGCTCGCCGCAGAGCCGGTGGTACAGGCCCGTGGCGGTGAGGCCGTCCGCCTGGACGCGGGCGTGGACCGAGATGACCCGGGCACCGCCGTCGGCGGCGGTCCTGAACCCCTCTGCGGTGGGGACGATCGCGACCATCAGGCCGCCCCGTCGTCGGCCAGGAGCACCTCGCGCGCGTCGAAGCACGTCGGCGCGTTCGTGTGGCAGGCCGGACCGACCTGGTCGACCTTGAGCAGGATCGTGTCCGCGTCGCAGTCGAGACGCACCTCGCGCACGTGCTGGGTGTGGCCCGACGTCTCGCCCTTCACCCAGTACTCGCCCCGGGACCGCGACCAGTACGTGGCCTTCCGGGTGGTGAGGGTGCGCTGCAGCGCCTCGTCGTCCATCCAGGCGAGCATGAGGACGACTCCGCTCGTCGCGTCCTGGACGATGGCCGGCCGCAGCGCGCCGGGTGAGGTGTCAGACATGCCGACATTCTGGCCCACGCCCGCGACGGCCGCCCGTCGCGGTGCGGAGCGTGGACGGGAGGCGCGGCGCGCTGCGACCCCGTCCTGCGGCCGATACGGTGTCAGGCGTGCCGGTGACCCTTCGACGCGCGCGCACCTCGGACGTGCGTGACATCCGAGGACTCGTCGCGCCGTACGCGGACCGACGCATCCTCGTCGCCAAGGACCCCGTCGCGTACTACGAAGGGCTCCAGCAGTTCATCGTCGCGGAGCTCGACGGCCAGGTCGTCGGCTGCGGCGCCCTGCACGTGTTCTGGGAGGACGTCGCCGAGGTCCGCACGGTCGCCGTCGCCGAGGAGGCCCGGGGACACGGGGTCGGCGGTCTCATCGTGGACCGCCTCATCGAGGAGGCGCGCGAGCTCGGTGTCAGCCGGGTCTTCTGCCTCACGTTCGAGACGGAGTTCTTCGCACGGCACGGGTTCGTGCCCCTCGCCGGCGACCCCGTGACACCGGAGGTCTTCAGCCAGCTGCTCCGCTCGTACGACGAGGGCACCGCCGAGTTCCTCGACCTCGACCGCGTGAAGCCCAACACGCTCGGCAACACGAGGATGTGGCTCGAGCTCTGACGCGGCGCCCGGATGCAGCCATGTACGCCTCACTCCCGGCGTCGGCTTCCTCAAGGGTGAGCCTCCTGCGGCGGGACAAGGGGTCGGCGAGCCAGGGGTGAGCCGGTCGGGCGATCCAGCGGCGGCGCGGCATGTCCTCAGATGCACCCGAACCCGAGAAGCGTGGATATGGGGCACCTGTCGGCGTCCCGCGAGCGCTCGAACCCGAAAAGCGCTGCTTCCCGGACTCTCGACCCTCGCCGCAGCAACACATTTCGGGTTCGAGCCGTCGGACGCCGCTGCAGCCTCGCTGGTATCCACGCTTTCCGCGTTCGAGGCGCCGGTACCGCGGTGACGCCCCGCGCTCCGTGCCGCGGGTCCGTGCTTCCCCCTGCGATTCGCACGGCTTCGTACTGTGGCGGCATGACCTTCGCCCATGACGAACGCCTCGCCTTCTGCGACGACGCCCTCCAGGCTGGACCCGACGCCCCCACGCTGGACGAGGGCTGGACGGTCGCCGACCTCGTCGCCCACGCGTACACGCGGGAGAACGACCCTCTGGCTGCGCTCGGCATCCGGGTCCCCCAGCTCGCCCCGCTCACGGCCCGTCACATGGACGACGCGCTGCGCCGGCACGGCTTCGAAGGGCTCGTGATGGCGGTACGGAACGGCCCAGGGCGGTTCTCGCCGCTGCGCCTGCCCGGCGTGGACTCCTTGGTCAACGGGACGGAGATGTTCATCCACCACGAGGACATCCGCCGGGGATCCGGCGAGATCGCACCTCGCGAGCTGCCCCCACGGGTCGAGGACGAGCTCTGGCGCGCCCTGGGCATCGCGGTGGTGACGCTGCACAACGCCCCGGTCGGCGTCGTGCTCGAACGGGCGGACTCGGGAGCATCGCGACGGGTCAAGGCCGGCACCCGCACCGTCACCCTCGTCGGCACGCCGAGCGAGCTCCTCCTGTGGGTCTCGGGACGCCAGAAGGCTGCGGACGTGCGGCTCGTGGGCGAAGCCGACGCCGTCGCTGCCCTGCACGCGTTCACGACGTCGATGTAGTCGGCCACGGCGTTCACGACGTCGATGTAGTGGGCCACCCGTTGACCGCGTCCATGTAGTCGGCCACCCGTTGACGACGTCGATGTAGTCGGCCACCCGTTGACGACGTCGAGTAGTCGGCCACCGCGTTCTCGGAGTCGCAGCGACAACGGCCTCGGGTATCAAGGGCCGCCTCGGCGCGAGGCCGGTCGGAGCGCCCACGCGCCGGAAGAACCGCGCGTGTCCTGGCCCCTCGCCGAGCATCGGGGCCGGCGTCCGTCAGCGGGTCAGCGTGGCGTGGCGGAGGCGAGGGGAACGTGGTTCATGCCGGGCATCGAGGTGCCGCCCGGCATGGCGTGGGTCGGGTTCCACAGCAGGGTCGGGTCGAGCATGCCGAAGATCATCGCGACGTGGGCGACCACGAGGAAGGCGCCGACGAAGGTCGCGTGGAGCTTGCGGACGTGCTCGGCGTCCCGGCCGAGGAGGCCGAGCTCGACGAGTGTGATGCCGACCATGGGGAAGGCGCCGACCAGGTAGAACGAGACGGCGATGACGTCGGCGACGCCGCGCCATCCGCCGCCCGTCGTGAGGGGGACCACGGCGTAGCGGAGCAGGTGCAGGAGGATCCCCACCATGACCGGGCCGGCGATGAGGCCCGCTGTACGGCTGAGGCTCTTCACCCAGGCGGGGTTGTCCGAGCGGAACAGCAGGGCGAGCTCGGAGACCGCCAGGATCTCGGCCAGCACGACCGGCGTGGCCATGAAGATCAGCAGGTTCCACGGCTGGTTCGTCGCGAGCAGCTCCATGTAGTGGGTCGACGACATGCCGGGCATGGCGCCACTCGACGACGGCGTGACGAGCAGCCCCACGAGCGCGGACACGGCCGCGGCCGCCGCGACGACGGCGATCAGGGCGACGTTGCGCGTGCGGGTGTCGGGGGGCGTCGTCTCACGGACGGACGTTGCTGTCATGGCTGACCTTTCAGAGGGGAGGCACGGCGAGGATGACCCCACCCTCAGCCCGCCACATGGAGGCGACGTCGAGGCTTCGTCAAGATTCGACGAAGATCCACCGCTGAGTACCCCTCGGCGCTGACCCGGGCCGGCGTCGCGCCGCGCCACTCGGGGCAGCGGGGCGCCACCCGCCGCCGCCGGCCTTGCCCGTCGAGTGTGAGAAGCCGCCGTCACACGGCCAGAT
>DASSQF010000350.1:0-5516 GCA_035702685.1 Propionibacteriaceae bacterium | reverse complement strand
GGTGGAGCACGTCCCTCTCGAGCCCGACGGTGACGTGGATCGTGGGGAGCCTGGCGTTCGCCGTGGCGGCGTGGACGCTCGTCGCGCTGTCCTCCGGCTCGGACCTGACTCGCCGCGAGACCGTGCCTGTTGCTGTCGACGCGCAGGACCGGCGCGCCCTTCCCACGCGTGCCCTGGAGAGGCCTGCGGACGTGGTCGCCCCTGCCCAGGACACCCCTGTCGAGAGCCGCCCGCGCCCCGAGGTGACGACGAGAGCGGAGACGAGCACCGAGGACGTCGCGGCCGGCTGACCACCCGTCACCTACCGGCGTCGCAGCTCCGCGAGGACTCTGGCGTCGATGCCGCCGGGCACGAGCCTGTTCTCGAGGTTCTCGACGCCTGCCCAGTCTGCGAGCGACGCCTCGGTCCCGTCGTAGCCGAGGCGACGGAGGTGGCCGGCGACCTCCTCGTACAGCGCTCCCTCGAGCGGTTGCACGTCCTCCGGCCCGCCCAGGACGAGCGTCGCGAGGTCGTGCACCCGGGCGAGCTCCGTCGGCGCCTCCGCGTGGTCGTCGACCCGGATGTCGGCGACGATCCCGCAGCCGTCGTACCCGGCACCCGGCGCACGGACGACGAGCGCGGCGCTCTGGCGCCCCCGCGCGTCCCCGCCCGCGGCGTCGCCGGCGAGCAGTGCTGCCAGAAGCCGCCGGTCGAGCGACTGCCCTGCGGTCGCGAGGAAGGCACGCTCCATGTCCTCGACGACCTGCGGCCCCACGAGGATGTTGCCCTGGATCGCGTACGCCTCGGCGGCACCGCCCCTCGCGACACCCCCGGCCCAGTCCATGCACTCGGCGCCGCTGTACGTGGCGGCACCGTCGACCCCCACCACCGCGACCTGGCGGGTCTCCCGCCCCTCGTCCGCGGCGATCGCGGCGTCGAGCGCCTCCTGCGCAGTCGTACCGCCCTCGAGCGCGTCGAGGAGCTCGCCGCGGTACGCGAAGCGCGCGAAGGACTGTGTGGCCACCGCGCCCACCCCGAGCCTCACCTCCGGCACGATGGAGCCGACGCAGATGAACTTGCTCGCGACAGCGACGCCCCAGGCGTCGCCGGAGCGCGCAGCGATGGAGAAGGTCATGCGTGCACAGTAGGCAAGGCGATGAAGTCATCGCGACATGGCCCCGGCATGTGCTGGTGTTGTCCAGGGAATAGTGCGAGGCACGAGGTCGTTTAGGTTTCAACTACTTCGTAGGAGCGTTGAGATGCAGTTCGGGATCTTCACCGTCGGTGACGTCACCACCGATCCGACGACCGGGTACACGCCCAGCGAGCACGAGCGGATCAAGAACACCGTCGCGATCGCCAAGAAGGCCGAGGAGGTCGGCCTGGACGTCGTCGCCTTCGGCCAGCACCACAACCCGCCTTTCGCCGCGAGCTCGCCGACGACGACCATGGCGTACGTGGCGGCGCAGACCTCGAGGATCCTGCTGTCGACGTCGACCACCCTCATCACGACGACCGACCCGGTACGGATCACCGAGGACTACGCCCAGCTCCAGCACCTCGCCGACGGCCGCGTCGACCTCATGCTCGGCCGCGGCAACACCGGCCCGGTCTACCCCTGGTTCGGCAAGGACATCCGCGACGGCATCCCGCTGGCAGTCGAGAACTACGCGCTGCTGCGCCGCCTCTGGGACGAGGAGGTCGTGACGTGGGAGGGCAAGTTCCGTACCCCCCTCCAGGGCTTCACCGCGACCCCGCGCCCCCTCGACGGCGTCGCGCCGTTCGTCTGGCACGGCTCCATCCGCAGCCCCGAGATCGCCGAGCAGGCCGCCTACTACGGCGACGGCTTCTTCTCGAACCACATCTTCTGGCCGGCCTCGCACACCAAGCAGATGGTGGCGCTGTACCGCCGGCGCTTCGAGCACTACGGCCACGGCACCGCCGACCAGGCGATCGTGGGGCTCGGCGGCCAGGTCTACATGGCTCGCAACAGCCAGGACGCGGTCCGCGAGTTCCGGCCGTACTTCGACGTCGCACCCGTGTACGGGCACGGCCCGTCGCTCGAGGACTTCATGGAGGCCACCCCCCTCACGGTCGGCTCGCCGCAGCAGGTCATCGAGCGCACGCTCGGCTTCCGCGACTATGTCGGCGACTACCAGCGCCAGCTCTTCCTCATCGACCACGCCGGCCTGCCGGTCAGCACCGTGATGAAGCAGCTGGATCTGCTCGGCAGCGAGGTCGTACCCGTCCTCCGCAAGGAGTTCGAGGCGCTCCGCAAGCCCGGCGTCCCCGACGCACCGACGCACGAGTCGCTCGTCGCGGCCCGCCAGGCCGAGGCGGTGGCCGTATGACGCGCTCCATCGTCGTCGTCAGCGCCGGCCTCGCGAACCCGTCCTCGACGAGGCTCCTCGCCGACCAGCTCGCCACGGCGACCGACGTCGCGCTGCGCAGCCACGGCGAGGCGGCCGACATCTCGGTCATCGAGCTGCGCGAGCTCGCGCACCCGCTCGTCGACCATCTCCTCACCGGGTTCCCGACGGGAGACCTCGCCGAGGCCATCGAGACGGTACGGCACGCGGACGGGCTCATCGTGGTCACGCCGGTCTTCGCCGCGTCGTACTCCGGCCTGTTCAAGATGTTCTTCGAGGTGATCGACAAGGACCTCCTGCGAGGCAAGCCGGTCCTCATGGCGGCGACGGCCGGTACGGCGCGACACTCGCTCGTCCTCGAGCACGCGATGCGTCCGCTGTTCGCCTACCTGCGGGCCGTCACCGTCCCGACCGCGGTGTTCGCCGCGACCGAGGACTTCGGCGGTACGGCGTCGGGCGAGCTCGCCGACCGGGTGAAGACGGCCACCGGTGAGCTGGCCGACCTCGTGATCGGCGTACCGCGCGCCGTCCCCGCGGACCCGTTCGACAACGTGACCCCGTTCGACCAGCTGCTCAAGGGCTGAGAACCCCGCTCGCCACACCCGGGGGGTGAACCGGCGCCCGCATGACGAGCCTTTCGTTCGGATGACCGTGCTCGAGACGCTCGTGCCGGTAGACGCCACGCGCTCGTCCATGTCACCCGCTGATGCCGATCTCCCTGCGGCCATGGCGGACGCGCCCGCGCACCCGCGTGGCGGACGGTCGCCGACCGGGTGAAGACTGGTCCCCGATGAGCGAGCGGATCGACGACGTCACCAAGCCAGTACGGGGGGCCACCCAGCGGCCGACCCCGCGCTGGGTGGGCTGGTTCCTCATCGTGACGCCGAGCCTCGCGGCGGCCGGACCCTTGTGGGGCGCGGGGGCGTGGACGGCCTTCACACTCGCCGTCCTCGTCCTGTTCCTCACCGCCGCTTGGGACTGGTGGCGGTTCCAGGACCGCTCCCGTACCTTCTTCACGGCCCTCGGGCTCGGCCTCGCCTTCCAGGTCTCCGGCCTCGTGGCGTTCGCGTGGTCGAAGCCCCCGGCCGGGCCGGCGTGGAACGAGCTGCTCGCGGTCGGGCTCATGTTCGCCCTGGCCGTGGCGCTCGTCCAGCTCTACCGGACCGCCGAGACGCTGCTCACCATCGCGCGCGGCTGGCTGTACATGGCCGTGCTCCTAGAAGCGACCGCCTTCTGGGAGATCCTCAGCGGGAACCACCTCTCCGCCTACCACCTCGCCCCCGACCGTCAGGGCACGCCTGCCTGGGGCGAGGTCGCCGGACCGTTCGGAACCCCCAGCCAGCTCGCGGGCGTCCTCGTCGCGGCCGTCGTCGTCCTCGCCGTCGGCTGGTCGCTGGAGCACGACCGGAGGCTGCGCTGGGCGTACATCGCCGCCTGCCTCCCCATGCCGTACGTCCTCTGGCGCACCGGCTCGACGCTCGGGATGCTGCTGTTCCTCGTCACGTGCGTCTGCTGGCTCGCGGTGTACAGCTGGGGCCGCCGCATCGGCATCGCCGCCCTCGCCGTCGCCGTCGTCGCGCTCCCTCAGGGCCGTACGTTCCTCGGCGCGCTCGCGAGCCAGGTCGGCTCGCTGTTCGGCGGCACGACCAGCGCGACCTTCACCGGCGGGGACGCGTTCAACCTCCTCCGCGACGGCGCCGTCCTGCTCGTACGGTCCGCCTGGCTCGGCGTCGGCCCGGCCGGCTTCCCGTACGAGATGGCGACACGCTCCACGCCGTACTTCACGCACGGCGTCGTCGCCCCGCACAGCGCCGTCGTCGAGGTCGCGAGCCAGTACGGGATCAGCATGTTCGTGCTCGTCGTCCTCGCGGGCATCGGGCTCGTGAAGTGGGCCGTGGACCGGCTCCGCCGCACGGCGAAGCAGCCACTGCGCGGAGCCCCGCGCATCGTCGCGCTGTGGACGCTCGTCGCCGTCCTCCTCTGGCCCTGGCTCGGGATGCTCGGGCCGACGTACCTCGACCAGTCCGTGTCCGCGCTGTTCCTCGCGACCATCGCGATGTGGGCGCGTCACATCGAGCGCCCGCTCGGCCGACGGGTGCGCCCGTCCGACGCGGAGCTCCGCAACCTACCGCCGGCCCCGCCGGCACAACCTGACAAGGAGCGATGATGCTGATCCGCGCCGAACGACTGGTGACGGCCGACGAGGTGTACGAGCCGGGGCTGCTCCGCACCGAGGGTGATCGGGTCGTCGAGGTCGGGCCCTGGACCACGGACAGGAAGCCCGACGTCGAGGTCGGCACCCTCGCGCCCGGCCTCGTCGACGTCCATTGCCACGGCGGCGGGGGCGCGTCCTTCTCGACGGACCCGGAGACGGCGATCGAGGCCCACCGACGTACGGGGACGACGACGCTGGTCGCCAGCCTGGTCACGGAGACGTACGACGATCTGGAGCGCCAGGTACGGATGCTCACGCCGTACGTCGACGACGGCGACCTCGCGGGCATCCACCTCGAAGGGCCGTGGCTGGCGGAGGAGTTCCACGGCGCGCATCCCGTCCCGCTGCTGCGCGACCCCGAGTGGCCGAAGGTCGAGCGCCTGCTGAACGCGGGGCCGGTGAAGATGGTGACGGTCGCCGTCGAACGTACCGGCGGGGTCGAGGCGTGCCGCCGGATCGCCGAGCGCGGCGTCGTCGCGGCCGTCGGTCACACGAACGCCGACTACGACACGACGGTGGCCGCCCTTGCGGCCGGTGCCTCAGGGGCGACGCACCTGTTCAACGCCATGCGGCCCATCCACCACCGCCAGCCCGGCCCCATCGTCGCCCTGCTCGGCGACCCGGCCGCTGCGCTCGAGCTCATCGTGGACGGCACCCACACCCACCCCGCGCTCGTCGCGTACATCGCGAGGACGCACCCCGACCGGATCGTCCTCGTCACGGACGCCATGGCGGCCGCAGGCGCCGCCGACGGCGACTACATCCTCGGGACGCTGGCTGTCGAGGTGCGGCAGGGCGTGGCGCGCATCGCCGGGACGGACACGATCGCCGGCTCGACGCTCACGCTCTCGCAGGCTCTGGCGAACGCCGTCACGTTCTGCGTCGACCCCCTCGTGGCGGTCCGGGCGGCGCCCATCCCCCCCGCTCGCTGGCTGGGCCTGGACGCCGGCGAC
>DASSQF010000349.1:0-2481 GCA_035702685.1 Propionibacteriaceae bacterium | reverse complement strand
ATGACGATGCCGTGGCGATCGGCGTGGTCGAGGACGTCCTCGGAGTAGGGGTAGTGCGACGTGCGGAACGAGTTGGCGCCGATCCAGTGGAGCAGCTCGAAGTCCTGGACGACGTGGGCCGGGCTGTGCGCCTTGCCGATCGTCGAGTGGTCCTCGTGCATGCCGAATCCCCTGAAGTAGAAGGGATCGCCGTTGATGAGGAACTCGGTGCCGCGCACCTCGACGGTGCGGATGCCCACGGACTGGTGAAAGGTGTCGAGGACGACGTCCGAGTCGTCGACGAGCTGGACCTCGAGGTCGTAGAGGTAGCCGTGTCCCGGCGCCCAGAGGTGGACGTCCGCGACGCTCAGCGAGCCGGTCGCGCCGGTGCCCGTCGCAACCTCGCGCCCCGTGGCGTCACGCAGGACGGTGCGGACCTCGAGGCCGTCGGAGTCGGCGCTCCCGACCGTGTAGTCGACCGAGCCGACGTCCCCCGAGAAACCGGTGACGACGGTGACGTCCTCGACGCGGGCCTGGGGGGTTGCGGCGAGCCAGACGGAGCGGTGGATGCCGGCGAAGTTGAAGAAGTCGTGCCAGTAGCGCTGCGCCTTCCCGGCGGCCGTGTCCTCGATGACGCCGGGCGGGATCGACTGGAAGCTGAGGGTGTTGTTGACCAGGGCCGTGATGCGGACCTCGTCACCGGGGCTCACGAACTCGGTGACGTCGGCCTCGAACGGCGTGTAGCCGCCCTCGTGGCTGACGACCTCGTGGTCGTCGACCCACACCGTGGCGCGGTGCGTCGCCGACTCGAAGTGCAGCACGATCCGCTGGTCCGCCCAGCCACGGGGGACGCGCACGGTGCGCTGGTACCAGATGTCGCCGAAGTAGTCGCGCACGGCCGCGTCGGCGGTCAGGTCGTTGAAGCTCGCCGGCACCGCCATGTCGCGGGGGGACGGCAGCGGGCCGCCGAACCAGCCGGCATCGCGTCCCGCGGAGTCTCCGTCGAGCTGGAAGGACCAGATGCCGTCGAGGCGCTTCGTCTCGCGGGTGGCGGTGTCCTGGGGGCGCAGCATGGTGGTGCCTTTCGTCATCGGTGGGGCGTGCCTCCATTGAGTCACCCGCCCCGAGCGCGCCGCGAGCGATTGCCACCAGTTGCCACACCCATACCCCTTCCCGATCGAAAGAGCAGTTCGTCGGGGTCGAGCGGCCGCGTGGAAGGTCGACGAACTGCTCTTTCGATTGACGCTCGGGCGTCCTTGCCAATCGAAAGAGCAGTTCGTCGGGCACCCCGGCCCGTATGCCGCCTGCCCCTTCCCGATCGAGAGAGCAGTTCGTCGGGGGCAGGTCAGCGAGCTCTGGCGTGCATTCGCCGGGCGCGGATCTCGGCGAGCTCGAGCATCCGAGCGCTGAAGAACCTCGGGTGTATGTCGCTCAGCTCCAGGCTCGTCCGTGGGTGGCCGAGCGCTTCAGCCGTTCTCAGCACGAGCGCCACCCGGGCCGCATCGGTGTTGACATCCTCGTCCCAGACGTCGAGGACCGACCAGCCGTCGTCGCCGAACCGTCTGAACCGCACCTTGTCCGCCGCTCGTTGCTCGTCGCTGTCATGGAACTCCCGTCCTTGGTACTCGAGCAGCACCCGCTGTGCGACCCAACGCATGTCAGGGCGGCCCAGCCAGCGGCCTCCCGCGGCATACACGGGCTGGTTGAGCTCGGGCTCTGGGAGCCCGGCTCGCACGAGCACGAGCCGGGCGCGAGTCTCGCCGGGTGACTCCGAGCCGACTCTGATCCAGGTGAGGGCTTCGAGCAGGGTGAGCTTGCCTCGCGGGCCGACTCTGGCGCACAGAGCCTCGTGCAGGGGTTCCACCGAGCCCAGCTTGGTCGCCACGGCATCGCCCATGACGACGAGGTCGTCCAGGCCGAGGGGGAACCCGGGGCGGATGAGCTCGCCCATGTCGACCCAGGTCTCGGCCAGGCTCGTCACGGGGAGTCCGGCTGACGTGACCACCTCACGGTTGAAGAGGCCGCGGTGTCCGATCATGCCCCGTCGACGGATCGCGCCGTCGCGGCCGTCGCGGATCACGTGGATCGATTCGTCATCGTCAAGCGCCATCGGCAGTGGAAGCCCGTGAAGTCTGGCGGCCGTCAGGTGGGAGAAGGCATGGCACTCGACCACGAGGGAGATGGCAGCGCACCGCGCCACGAGCGAGGTCACCGGTTCGACGGCCCACACGCCGCGGACTGGCGAAACCAGGTTCATCGCATAGACCTGGTCTCGCGTCAGGCCCCACACCGTGGCGATGCCCGGTGTGAAAGGCCGGTGTCTGAGTGGGTCGGGGATGGGCGCAGGCATGCGTCGATGGTGGCGACGATCTCGGATCGAGGTGGTGACTTGTCCACAGGCCCGCCGTACGACGGACTGCTCTTTCGATTGGGAGGGGGCGGGCGGCATACGCCGTGGGAGACGACGGACTGCTCTTTCGATTGGGAGGGGGCGGGCGGCAT
>DASSQF010000348.1:0-10965 GCA_035702685.1 Propionibacteriaceae bacterium | reverse complement strand
GATGGCACCCACGAGGCCGGCCAGCACGATGAGAAGCAGCGCGCTTCCTCCGTCCGCCGTCAGCTGGGGGTTGGGGGCCCCGGTGCTGTCCTGGATCCTGATGACCGAGTTCGTGACCGTCAGCGCCACCTGGACGCTGAGGAAGGCGCCGAGCAGGTTCAGCACGGCCGACAGGGCCACGGCCTGCTTGGGCTTGAGGGCGCCCGTGGCGATCGAGGTCGCCATCGCGTTGGCCGTGTCATGGAAGCCGTTGGTGAAGTCGAATGCCAGACTCGTCAGGATGACCATCCCGAGCACGATCATGGGGGCAATGTCCACGTATCGATCGTTGCTCAGGTCATGGTCCGTTCACCAGCCAGGACCAGGGTTGGTCACCAACTGTTCACTTTGCCCGTATTGACAGGGTCCGACCGGCCTCTGACTAGGTGGGTTGCATGGTGAACGGTCGCTGCGGAGAGGCGTAGTCGACGACGACGGGCGCATGGTCCGACATGCGGGAGGGATAGTCCGCATCCCGGTCCGTCCCGGCCCTGAGGGCCGCTCTGGCCAGCGCAGGCGTCGCGAGGTGGTAGTCGATCCGCCAGCCGACGTCGTTGTCGAACGGGCCGGGTCCCCAGCGCCACCACGAGTACGGCCCCTGCTCGCCGGGACGTACGTGCCGCACCACGTCGACGAGCGTGCGCGGCCCGAGCAGCGACGTGAACCACTCCCGTTCGGAGGGCAGGAAGCCGACCTGGCGCCCGTTGGCCGTCGCGTTGCGGAGGTCCAGGCGGGTGTGGGCGACGTTGATGTCGCCCATGACGAGGTACTCACGACCGCGTGCAATCGCCCGCCTCCGCGTCTGGAGGAGGAACGGTCGCAGCGCCCGCATGAAGCGGACCTTGTGCGCGTACGGCCGCCCGTCGTCGTCCGAGCGTCCTCCCTTCGGCACGTACAGGCTCCCGACGGTGAGCCGCCATCCCTCCACGTCGAGGTCGGCCTCGACGTACCGGCCCTCGTCGGAGAACGCACGCCGGTCCAGGCCGGTGCGGACGTCGAGGGGCGGGACGCGGGACAGGATGGCGACGCCGTTGCGACCCGGCAGGAGCCCGGGCTCGTACGTGACGTGGTAGCCCTCGATCTCGGGGACGTGCTCGGGTCGGCACCGCATCTCCTGGACGGCGACGATGTCGCAGGCGCGCCTGGCCAGCCACTCGCCGAAGCCCCGCCTCATCGCCGCCCGGATCCCGTTCGCGTTGAACGTCGCGACGCGGATCACGGTTCGAAGCGGTAGCCGAGCCCCGGCTCGGTGACGAAGTGGCGTGGCCGGCTCGGGTCGGCCTCGAGCTTGCGGCGGATCTGCGCGAAGTACACGCGCAGGTAGTTCGTCTCCTTCGCGAAGCCGGGACCCCACACCTCGGCGAGCAGCTGGCTCCCGGCGACGAGGATGCCGGGGTGCCGCACGAGCGCCTCGACGAGGTGCCACTCCGTCGGGGTGAGCTTGACCTCGACCCCGTCCCGGGTGGCGCGCTTGGCCGCCAGGTCGAGCGTGAACTCGTCGGTCGTGACGACCGGACCGGTCGCGAGCTGCGGGATGTCCGCACGGCGCAGCGCCGCACGTACCCGGGCCACGAACTCGTCCATGCCGAACGGCTTCGTCACGTAGTCGTCGGCGCCCGCGTCCAGCGCCCGTACCTTCTGAGCCTGTGAGTCGCGCGCCGACAGGACGATGATCGGCACCGTCGACCAGCCCCGGAGCCCCGCGATCACCTGGATCCCGTCCATGTCCGGCAGCCCGAGGTCGACGACCACGAGGTCCGGTGGGCTCGCCGCCGCCGCGCGGAGCGCCGATGCTCCGTCGCCCACGGGCACGACCTCGTACGAGCGCGCGCGGAGGTTGATCGTCAGGGCTCGGCGCAGTGCGGGCTCGTCCTCAACGATGAGCAGCCGCTGCACGCGCCACCTCCAGCGTGATCGTCATCGTGAGCCCGCCACCCGGCGTGGCCGACGCGGCGAGCGTACCGCCCATGGCCTCGGTGAAGCCGCGTGCGATCGCCAGCCCGAGCCCCACACCGGTGGTCGACCTGTCCCCGAAGTGCTGGAAGGGGGCGAAGATCTCCTCCATCCGCTCCGGGGCGACGCCCGGGCCGTGGTCGACGACCTCCACCACCACGTTCGACTCCGTCGCGAACGCTCGGACGAGGACCTGCTCGCCCGTCCCGACGTGGCGGTCGGCGTTGTCCACGAGGTTCGCGATGACGCGTTCCAAGAGTCCGGCGTCCGCGACGACAAGGGGCAGCGCGTCCGGGATGTCGAGCTCGAGCCGACCGGCACCGCGGCGTACGACCCCACGGAGCACCTCGAGCAGCACGGTCGGCTCGGGGTGCACCGACAGGGCCCCGGCCTGGATGCGGCTCATGTCGAGGAGGTTCGCGATGAGGTCGTTGAGGCGTCCGGCGTGCTCGACGATCGTGGCGAGCAGCTCCTCCCGGTCCTCCGGGCTGAGCTCGATGTCGGTCTGGCGCAGCGTCGACGCGGCGACCGTCACCGCCGCGAGCGGGTTCCGCAGGTCGTGACCCACCGCCGCGAGGAGGCTGGCCCTCAGCTCGTCGATGCGGGCGAGCTCCTCGGCGCGCCTCGCCTGCTGCGCCAGGGCCCGGGTCCGCCACAGCTGTCCCACGGCCAGGGCCCACGAGCCGAGCAGGCGACGGTCGTCCCCGAAGTGCTCCGGGCCGACCAGACGCAGCGTGAGGCCCTCCCCCGCCGAGAGCACCACCGGCGCGTCTCCGGGCATCTCCTCCCCGATGCGAGCGAGGACCTGGGAGTCCTTGAGCAGCGAGGCGGAGTGCATCTCGTACACGCCCAGCGCCTCGGTGAGGATCCGCTCGACCGAGTCCCGGTCGGGCGCGCGCGTGCCGACCTCCGCGACCCACGTCGCCTCGATCCGGTGGTGCTCCGCCCTCGCGCGGTCGCGTGCGGTCGCCTCCGTCGTGAAGCCGACGAGGAGGGAGACCGCGAGGAAGATGACGAGGTCCACGGCCTCGGCCGCGCTCGCGACGTTGAACGTCCCGTACGGCACCGTGAAGAAGAAGTTGGCGAGACCGCCGCTCACCACGGTCGCGAGCACGCCCGGCAGGATGCCTCCGACCGCCGACGCGCCGACGCTGGCGAGGACCAGCAGCAGGAGCGCTGTGTCCAGCCCCGGCCGTGGGTGGCCCTGGAGCAGCACGGCGGTGAGCAGAGGCGGGATGACGACGGCGACGACGATCCCGTACACCTGCCGCCGGCGGGGCAGCGTCGTGGCAAGGCCACTCGTTCGCCCTGCGTCGACGGCGTGCTCGCTCACTTACGCGAGACTGCCAGATCCGCGTCCTCCGCGGCGTCCTTTCCGTGGTCCTGGTCGACCTGCGCCTGCTGCTGGCCGGAGGTCGTGGTCACCGTGTTCGAGGGGACGCCCCGTACGGTCGCGTCCTGCCGCGGCTCGACGACACCGGCCCCCTCGGAGACCTCGTGGTGCGGGGCCGAGGAGCCGACCCGCTCGAGGCTGTACTGCTCGGCGGAGCGCAGCTGGTACGGGACGCTCGTCACCATGACGCCCGGCATGTACAGCAGCCGGCTCTTGAGGCGCAGCGCGCTCTGGTTGTGGAGGATCGCCTCCCACCAGTGGCCCGTGACGTACTCGGGGACGAACACCTGGACG
Source organism: Propionibacteriaceae bacterium (assembly GCA_035702685.1). Lineage (GTDB taxonomy): Bacteria > Actinomycetota > Actinomycetes > Propionibacteriales > Propionibacteriaceae > Fen-668. Next base: position 7,286 of record DASSQF010000348.1, on the reverse strand, counting down.
ACGTCCCGCGGGCCGATCTCGATCCGTTCGAGGTAGCTGATCACCGGGCTGATGAGGTCCCGGTAGTCGCAGGCGATGATCCGCAGCGGCACGCTGATCTCCCGGCTGGACCACTCGCGCATGAGCTTCTCGGTGCGCCGCCGGTTGACGTCGACGTGCAGCGCCGTGATGGTGCTCGGCCGGATCGCCTTCGCGAACGCCAGTGCCTTGAGCGCGGGCTCGTTGACCTGGCTGATCAGGACGACCGCATGCATGCGGCTGGGCAGGATCATCCCCGCCGCCTTCGGCGCGAGCTGCCGCGACACCTTCGCGTAGTGCGCCCTCACCCGGAGCATGAGGAAGAACAGGACCGGCATCGCGATGACGACGAGGTACGCGCCGTGCGTGAACTTCGTGATGAGGACGATGACCAGCACGAGCGCGGTCGCAAGGGCACCGATCCCGTTGATGAGCGCGGAGCCGAGGTGGCGGAGACTCCAGCCCCTCTCGGCGGCCTGGCGCCGCCAGTACACGACCATGCCCGACTGGCTCAGGGTGAACGAGACGAAGACGCCGAGGATGTACAGCTGGATGAGCCGGGTGACCGACCCGTTGAACGCGACGATGAGACCGACCGCGATGGCGGACAGCATGATGATGCCGTTGCTGAACACGAGGCGGTCGCCGCGTCGCGTGAGCTGCTTGGGCAGGAACCGGTCCTCGGCGAGGATCGAGGCGAGGATCGGGAAGCCGTTGAAGGCGGTGTTCGCGGCGAGCGCGAGGATCAGGGTCGTCGAGAGCTGGACCGCGAAGAAGCCGACGGTGTTGTTGCCGAAGACTGCGGCCGACAGCTGGGCGAGGACGGTGCGCTGCTGGTAGCCGGCCGGTACGCCCGTGAGGTTGGACAGGTCCTCGGCGATGTGGACCCCCGAGATCGTGCTGAGGACCGAGATGCCGCCCATCATCGTGATGCTGAGGCCCGCCATCGTCATGAGGGTGATCGCGGCGTTGCGGCTCTTCGGCTTGCGGAACGTCGGGACGCCGTTGCTCACGGCTTCGACGCCGGTCAGCGACGTACAGCCGGAGGCGAAGGCGCGCAGCAGCAGGATGACGAGCGCCGCGCCGACGGGGCTGTTCTGGGTGAAGCCCAGCGTGGCCGACTCGGCCATCGGGGTGTGGCCCGTGACCACGCGGAAGAAGCCGACGGTGAGCATGACGAAGACGCTCAGCATGAACCCGTACGTCGGGATCGCGAACAGCGTGCCGGACTCGCGCACGCCGCGGAGGTTCATCACCATGAGGGCGACGATGGTGAGGGCGCAGATCCAGACCGTGTACGGCAGGAGCGCGGGGAACGCGGAGGTGAGGTTCTCGACGCCGGCGGCGACCGAGACCGCCACCGTCATGACGTAGTCGACGAGCAGGGCGGCCGCGGCGATGAGGGAGGCGTTGCGGCCCAGGTTCGCCTTGCTCACCGCGTACGCGCCGCCACCGTCGGGGTAGGCGTAGCAGGTCTGGCGGTAGCTGAGGGCGACGAGCCCGAGCAGTGCGACGACGACGAGCGCGACCCAGGGGGTCGCGACGATCATGGCGGCGCCGCCGAGGGCGAGCACCAGGAGGATCTCCTGGGTGGCGTACGCGTTGGACGAGATCGGGTCGGAGCAGTAGACCGGCAGGGCGAGACTCTTGGGGAGCAGGGTCTCCGCCATCTGGTTGGAGCGCATCGGGTTGCCGACCAGCAACCGCTTGGGCGTCCGGAAGGTCAGGTTGGTCACGCCTCTACTACAGGCGCCCCGGACCCCTGCTGTCGCCCGCCTTGGCGGGATCTGTACGGCCGGGCTCAGGACCTTGACGCATCCCTGACGGAGCGTGCTCGGCGAGCCGCGGAGCCCAGCGGATCACCGCTGGGCTCAGGACTGACCTCGGTCAGAGGGCGTCGTTGCTGATGCGGTCGAGAGCGGCTTCCCAGTGCTGTTCGAGCTCGGCGGGGTTGAGATCGGAGCCGAGGTGCTCGTGGCGGATCTCGATGAGGGTCGCGTCGGCGCCCTGCGCGATGAGGTGGACATCCACGAGGGTGCGCGGCGCGTCCTCGTCCTTGTGCCAGGTGAAGCGGATCTGCTCGAGCGGGTGGAAGCTGCGCGTCACGCCGTACGTGCCGTCGGCAGCGCGCCAGGCATCGCCCTTGTCGCCGAGCTGGCCGCCCTCACCGAGGAGGGCTTCCATGCCGACGGGACTGAGGAGGGTGGTCCACACGGACTTGATGGGGTGGGACACCGCGCGGCTCACGACCAGCGTGGTGTCCTTGGTCTCCGACTCGATGAGCTCCGTCATGATTGACCTCGATCCGTGAGCCCGGACCTCCGTTGGTCCGGGAGGTAGCGGCCGGCACACCCGGCGTGTGACCACACTAGCCGCGGGTCCTCACCCTCGCGAGGCCGATGGCAGGATCGCAGGGAATCTCATCTGTTCACCCTTCCTTCACCCGTAGGGGGCGTGTCGCTCCCGGCTCCGGGCATGCCCGTCCCGTAGAAAGGACCCAGGTTCCGGGCCCGGTATGAGCTGGTCCGGAACCTGAACAGTCTCCGGCCCCGGTCAGGCCTCCACGTCGGTCAGCACGAGGTGCTGGTGGCCGTCGAGGAGCTCCCGTGCGACGTCGAGGTGCCCCGCGTGGGTGGCGGTCTCCTTGAGCACGTGCGCGACGACGTCGAGCAGGCTCTCCACGTGGAGCGGTCCCCACTCGTCGCGCCAGACGACGGCGGGTGCGTCGAGCGGCGTGCGAGAGATGACCTCGTCAGCAAGCGCGCACTCTCGCTGGTACGCCGCGAGCACGTCGGAGGACGGCGTCGCGTCATCGACCTGCCACGCCTGCGACCCGGTGCACAGAGTCGCGTCCTCGCCGCCCATCACCACGCGGAACCAGAACCTCTCCACGTCGAGGGCGAGGTGCTGCACCAGACCGACCATGGACCACCCGGACGGTACGAGCGGCCGGTGGCGGTCAGCCTCTTGGACACCGTCGAGCACCGCCCGGACGTGCGCGCGGGCGCTGTTGAGGTACGCCAGGAGAAGAGCCTTGTCGTCGTCGGTCATCCCCAGACCCTAGCGGCGACTCACGCTCGGCTCGCCGGCCAGCCAGAAGCGCCAGGGGACGTCGACCGCACGGCTGATGCCCACGCGAGGCCCCGTGACGACCTCTCCGCCCGGCCCTTCGACGAGCGACGCCCGGACACCGTCGAGCGCCAGCCCGGAGTCCGTGACCGTGAGGCCGAGGGCCGACCCGAGGTTCCCCGGGCCGCTGGCCAGGCGGTGGTACGGCACGTGGCCGCGCCGCTCCCGTACAGCCTCCTCTCCCGCCACGACCTCACCGGCCCGGAGCAGGACCGCGGACGCCGTCCCCTCGACGCCGCACACGATGTTGACGCACGAGTGGATGCCGTACGAGAGGTACACGTACAGGTGGCCGGCCCTCCCGAACATCACCGCGTTCCGAGCGGTCATCCCGCGCCAGGCGTGGGAGGCGGGGTCGGACTGGCCCTCGTACGCCTCGACCTCGGTCAGCCGCAGCGCGACGCCGTCGACCGTGAGGACCGCACCCAGGAGGTCCGGTGCGACGATGCGTGCGGATCGCTCGAGGTCCATCCGCACAGTCTGCCCGGTCACCCTCGACGCGCCGGGTCCCCCGCTCGCGCTAGCCTTGCCCGGTGCTCGGACGTCGCGCAGTGCTCCGCGTCGCCGTCGGCGCGTTGGGGCTCGCCGGCTGCTCGGCGACGACCACCCAGCCCACCGCCACCCCCACGCCGAGCAGGCCCACGCCGTCGTCGTCGGTCCCCCAGCGCGACTTCACGAAGCCGGGCGAGGCGACCGCGGTCGTCAAGGAGCTCATCGCCGCGGCCGGCACGATCAACGCGATCAAGGTCGAGATCTCGGTCCACGAGGCGAGCCTGAGCATCGTGACCGGAATGACGGCGAAGACCTGGGCGTGGCGCAACGGGAGGATCGAGGTCGTCGACTCCGACACCCAGTTCGTGGGCCAGAAGATCTTCGACCCCCGCGACTTCGATGTGTCGGACATCGCGGGCATGTTCGCGCGAGCCGCCAAGCTGGCCAAGTCCGACTCGGGGCAGCAGCTGCAGATCGTCGAGTACGCGGACCGTACGGTCTACATGACCGTGACGACGAACCCCGAGTCGCTCACGGTCTTCTTCCGCCAGAACGGCACGCTCGTGTCCCAGGTCGACCTCACGACGCTGGCCGGTCTCCAGGAGGCGTACAACGACGTCGTGGGGTCGAAGAAGCTCGTCAACGCCCTCGGGATCCTTCCGAACCAGGGGGGCATGTACGTGGATGTCGCGGTCCTCGACACGATCGTGCGGACCGTACGACAGCCGCGTCTTCCCGTCCGTACCGCCACCCGCCGTGAGGCGACGACGCTCGCCCAGTTCGACCCGGGCCTGGTCAAGCCGGCGGTGATCGCGTCGTCACTCGCCGAGATCAGCGCGAAGAGCGACAACCAGACGCCGGCGCCGGGATGGAGCCTCGTGGTCGACAGCCGCGACAAGACGCCCGAGCCCCGCATGTACTTCACGGTCGGAGGCACCCAGACCGTGATGACGCTCGACGGTGTGGACGTCACGCCCCACTGAGCGTCAGACCCGCGGGAGCGTCCGCGCCTGCCGGACCAGGCTCAGCCCAGGTTCGTCGCGCTGAACGTGTCGCACTTGGTGGGGTCGCCGCTCGAGTAGCCGATGGACATCCAGTTCTTCCGCTGTGCGCTGGAGCCGTGCGTCCAGCTCTCCTGGTTCACGCTGCCGGTCTGCGCCTTCTGGATCGCGTCGTCGCCGACCGAGACGGCGGCGTCGACGATCCGGCTGAGGTCGTCCGGGTTGGACTTGATGACGTCGTTCGGGTCGTCCGTGGCGTGGCGGAACCACACGCCCGCGTAGCAGTCCGCCTGCAGCTCCAGTCGTACGGACGGCGAGCCCGCGCCCGTCTGCTGGCTCGACTGCGCCTTCGCCATCACACCGGTGAGGTTCTGGATGTGGTGGCCGTACTCGTGGGCCACGATGTACGCCTCCGCGGCGTCCCCGCCCCGGGCGCCGAGCTGGTTGAGGAGCGTCTGCGTGTAGTCGGTGTCGATGTAGATGACCTGGTCGACCGGGCAGTAGAACGGGCCGACCGAGGAGCTCGCGGCGCCGCACCCGGTGCTGACCTGCCCCGAGAACGTGGTCATCGAGGTGGCCTTGAAGCCTCGGAGGGTGCCTGACCAGTACGAGCCGATCGAGGCCATGTACGCGTTCCAGCGGCACTCGCGGTTCTTCGCCACGTCCGAGCCGCGTGTGCACTGCGTGACAGGGTTCGCCGGCGGGGCCTGGTCCGTCCCGGTGCCGCCTCCGAGGAGACCCGACGGGTCGAAGCCGAAGATGAGGGCCAGGATGAGGATGATCAGTCCGCCGCCGCCCCCGACTGCCAGGCGACCACCGGTGCTTCCCAGACCGCCGCCTCCGGCGCGGTTGACCGATCCGCCCGAGATGTCGGCGTTGTCCCGATACTCCATGTCAGAGTCCCTTTCGCCACCCGCCCGTCAACGGTGTCGCCAGCATAGCGACGCGACCTCCCGACACCAGAGGACGACGGGGAGCCCTGCGCAGGCACGGTTCTCCGCCTCCACGCGCCCCCTCGACCGGGTGTCGCGACTTGGTCTGAGGTGGAGGGCAAGACATGATGGCTGAATGCGGATCGTGGGTGTCCTCGCGGCCGGGAAGCCGGCAGAGATCGCCCTGCCGGTCGGCCACGGCGCCGATCCGCACGCCATCCTCTGGGAGGAGGGCTACTTCATCCAGCGGGTCCTGTCGGTGTCCGGCTCCGCCGAGAACATCGTCGTCACCGTGCAGGTGGCCCCGCACCATCATCCCGGCACCACCCTGCCCGTCCGGGACCGTGGCCTCGACCCGGGCCTCGTCATCCCCCCGCACACAGCCCCCGAGCAGCGCCAGCGCGTCGCGGCGTACGCGATCGTCCTGTCCGAGCGCGGACTCCTCGCGACCCAGTTCTCCTCCCGTACGGCCGTACCCGGGCTGTGGGGCCTCCCTGGCGGCGGGCTCGACCCGGCAGAGAGCGCGGCGCACGCCGTCGTGCGCGAGATCGCGGAGGAGACGGGCCAGGTGGCCGAGATCGACCAGGTCCTCGACCTCCAGTCGGACCACTGGATCGGGCGCGCCCCCTCCGGCCGCATCGAGGACTTCCACGCCCTGCGTGTCATCTACGCCGCCACCTGCCCTGACCCCACCGATCCGGTGGTCCACGACGTCGGGGGGACGACCGCAGCGGCACGCTGGCTCCCGGTGCGCCGGTGGCGCCGCTTCAGCTGGACCGCGGGATTCAGGGCGGTACTCGTGAAGCACCTTCCCGCTCTCGTACCGGCGGAGGACCAGCCGGCCTGAGCCGCCGCACCCTGGTTGCACGAGGCTCGAGCGGGTACCGTGAGGGAGATCCGGGTCGGGGGACCGGGAACCTTGGGGGGGAATCGACATGGTGGTCGGAATCGTGCGTGCGCTGGCGGCTGTCGGCGTGGCGGGGATCCTGGTCGTAGGTGGAGCGGCGGCCGCCCAGGCGGCGCCGGACACGTGGGGCCAGCAGGTCAAGGCGTGCGGGATGGCGTCCTGCTACCCGGGTGGGGAGTCGCGCGGTGCGTACGTGAGCGGCGAGGCCAGGGACGCTGAGGGACCGGGGTATGCGTGGGAGATCCACACGTACGCGTGCCCGGGCAAGTCCTCGCCGCACCTCGCACGCTGACAGCGGTCCGGACAGACGACCGGCCCGGAACCTCGTGAGGTCCGGGCCAGTCGGTGGGCCTGGGATCAGCGGCGGATGTAGCTGAGGATCCTGAGCACGTTGGTGTAGAGCCACACCATCGTCACGGTGAGGCCGAACGCGGCGCGCCAGGACTCGGTCGCCGGTGCGCCCATCGCCACGCCCTGCTCGATGCTCTGGAAGTCATCGACGAGGGACAGCACGGCGAGGACCACGCCGAGCCCTGCGAACAGCCAGGCGAGGCCGCCGACCGAGCCGGTGACGCCCGCGTACAGGCCGAGGTTGATGCCGAAGAGCGACAGCACGAGGCTGAGCAGGCTCGCGACGACCACGCCGATCATCGACAGCATGACGATCTTGCGCGCCCGGCTCGAGAGCCGGAAGCCGCCGAACTTGAACGCGGCCAGCGTGATGATCGCGGCGACGAACGTGCCGAGGACCGCCTGGAGGACGATGCCCGGGTAGTAGGTCTCGAACAGCATGCTGAACCCGCCGAT
>DASSQF010000347.1:0-12056 GCA_035702685.1 Propionibacteriaceae bacterium | reverse complement strand
CACTACGAGCGGGACGGCCTCAAGGGCCTGCTGACGATCTCCGGCGGCAAGCTCACCACCTACCGGCTCATGGCCGAGCACATCGTCGACGCCATGGAGAAGGAGCTTGGCACGTCGCACCCGTGCCGTACCGCCGAGGAGCCCTGCCCCACCCCGGCGCCCGACCCGCACTACGTGCCGTCGACCTACCACGTCACGCACCGGCTGCACGACCGCGAGCACGACCGCATGGAGGACCAGATCCTCTGCGAGTGCGAGCTCATGAGCCGGAGGATGTTCACGGACAAGCTCGCCGAGCAGCCGAGCGCCTCCCTCGACGACCTGCGCCGGCAGCTGCGGCTCGGCATGGGTCCCTGCCAGGGCGGCTTCTGCACCGTACGGGCCACCGGCGTCGCGCACGAGCTGGGCACGGTCGACACCGAGCGTGCGACCGGCCTGCTGCGCCTCTTCCTCGAGCATCGCTGGCTCGGCCTGTGGCCGATCATGTACGGCGACCAGGTGCGGCAGACCGCACTGGACAACTGGATCTTCTCGGGCACGCTCGACGTCGAGCACCTGCCTGAAGGCGCGGAGGTGGTGTGATGCCCGACACTGTCGTGATCGGAGCGGGACTGTCCGGACTGGTCGCCGCCATCCGGCTCGCTCGCGCGGGCCGCAGGGTCACGCTGCTGGCGAAGGGTCTGGGAGGCCTCCAGCTCTCGCAGGGCACCATCGACGTCCTGGGGTACGTCCCCGAGCGCGTCGACGCTCCGCTCGAAGGGGTCGCGTCCCTCCCGGAGACCCATCCGTACCGCGTGCTCGGCTCCGCCGCGATCTCCGCCGGCGTCGACTGCGCCACGGAACTCCTCGGCGAGCACCTCGTCGGCACCGTCGACCGCAACGTCCTGCTGCCCACCGCCGTCGGCTCCCTGCGCCCGACCTGCCTCGTGCCCACGACGATGACGGCGGGAATCGTGACAGGTGACATGCGGTACGCGCTCGTCGGCTTCCGCCAGCTCAAGGACTTCTACCCGAAGCTCTGCGCCGGCAACCTCGAGCGGCAGACCGCACCCGGTGGTCAGCCCATCAGCGCGCGCGGCATCATCATCGACCTGCCCGCCGTCGAGGGCATGGCCGACTCGAGCGCCCTCGGGTACGCGCGAGCGATGGACGGGTCGGCGTACCGCGTGAGCCTCGCCGCGACCCTGAAGCCCCTGCTCCAGGACGGCGAGGTGGTCGGTCTGCCGGCGATCCTCGGCTACCGCGACCAGACGGCTCATCGCCACCTCGAGGAGCTCCTCGACCACCCGGTGTTCGAGGTCCCCCTGCCGCCGCCGGGCGTTCCGGGGATGCGGCTCAACGAGGCGCTCACCACGATCGCGAAACGGGCCGGCGTGAGGATCATCGCCGGCGCCCGGGTCGTGAACTTCGAGGCGTCGGGCGGAAGGATCGTGTCCGTCGGCCAGGCAACGGCTGGACGGGTCCGTCAGTACGCCGCCGACTCGTTCGTCTACGCACCCGGCGGCTTCGAGTCCGGCGCACTCAGCATGGACTCGTACGGCAACGTCACCGAGACCGTCTTCGGCCTGCCGCTCCACGGTCTGGGCGGAGACCTGGTCACCGCGGACGAGCCCGCCGACCAGCCTCTGTTCCGTGTCGGCGTGGGGGTGGACCCGAGCATGCGGGTCGTGGACCCAGCCGGCAACGCCCCGTACAGCAACCTCTACGCTGCCGGAGGCATCCTCGCCGGCGCGATCCGTTGGTCGGAGAAGTCGGGTGAGGGCATCGCCCTCGCCTCGGCCGTCACCGCCGCCGACTCGATCCTGAAAGGCGCCTGATGTTCGAACCGGACAGCCACGAGCACGACCTGCTCAACCGTGCGAGCCTCGACCACTGCGTGAAGTGCACGATCTGTGAGACGCAGTGCCCCGTCGCCGCGGTGACTCCCCTGTTCTCCGGCCCCAAGTACGTGGGGCCGCAGGCCGAGCGCTTCCGCCACGGCGAGTCGGTGGACCACTCCCTCGACTACTGCAGCTCGTGCGGCATCTGCACGCACGTGTGCCCGCAGGGCGTGCACATCGCCGAGCTCAACTCCGTCGCACGGGCTGCGATGAAGGCCGACCACATGCCGCTCCGCGACCAGCTCATCTCCCGGACGACGCTCATGGGCATGGCGATGACCCCGCTGGCCCCGGTCGCCAACGCCGTGCTGGGCTTCAAGCCCGCGCGCGTCGCCGTCGAGAAGGTCGTCGGCATCCACCGGAACGCCGCCATGCCGACGGCGCACACCCAGACGCTCGTCGGCTGGCTCCGCTCTCGGACGGCCCCCAAGAACCCTGCGCCGCGAGGGAGGCTCATCTTCTTCCACGGCTGCGCGCAGAACTACTTCGAGGTGGAGACGGGCGTCAAGACGATCGAGGTGCTCGAGCACCTGGGCTTCGAGGTCATCGTGCCGAAGCAGGGCTGCTGCGGGCTTCCGCTGCAGTCCAACGGCATCTTCGACACCGCACGCTCGTGGATCCGCAAGCTCGTCGCGCAGCTCCGCGAGGCGCCTCAGGACCTGCCGATCATCGCGTGCTCCACGTCGTGCGGCGGCATGCTCAAGCACGAGGCCAACGAGATCCTCGGCGTCACCGACCCCGAGCTGCTCGAGGTGGGCGGCCGTACCCGTGACATCTGCGAGTTCCTGCTGGACCTGTACGACAAGGGCGAGCTCGACACGAGCGACTGGCTCCGCAACGACCTGACGATCCCGTACCACGCCCCCTGCCAGCTCCGCGGCCAGAACATCGGCACGCCGGCCGTGCAGCTGCTCGAGCTCGTGCCGGGTGTCACCGTCGTCGAGTCGGGTGCGTACTGCTGCGGCATCGCCGGCACGTACGGGCTCAAGAAGGAGAAGTACGAGATCGCGATGAAGGTCGGCAAGCCGGTCTTCGACAAGATCGTCGCGACCAACGAGGGCGTCGCCGCGTGCGACTCCGAGACCTGCCGGTGGCAGATCGAGCAGGCAACATCTGTACCGACCGTGCATCCGATCGCGTTCATCCACCAGGCTATGGGACTGTCGAAGCTGCCGGTGTCTACTGGTAGCTGACCGCTCTCCAGGAGGACTCATGCCCGTACGTTTCGCCGCCGTCGGCCTCGACCACGCCCACATCTTCGGGATGATCTCGGGGCTGCTGGAGGCGGGCGCGGAGCTCGTCGGGCTGGCGTCCGACGACCCCGAGGCCTCGGTCTGCCAGCAGGTCCGCTCCATGCAGCCGAACGTCCCGTGGTTCGACGACGCGGCCGAGCTCATGAACGACCCGTCGATCGACCTCATCGCCACGGCGGCCATCCCCGTACGGCGCGGCGAGATCGCGATCGCGGCGCTCGAGGCCGGCAAGGACGTGCTGACCGACAAGCCGGGCGTCGTCACGAACGAGCAGCTCGAGACGATCAAGAAGCTCGTCGCGGAGAAGGGGCGCTTCTGGGACGTCGTCTTCTCCGAGCGGTTCAGCGTGAAGTCGGCCATCAAGGCCGGCGAGCTCGTCCACTCGGGTCGCATCGGCCGGGTCGTCCAGACCCTGGGCCTCGGTCCCCACCGCGAGCGCGACAAGGGGCACCTCTCCGGGGCCACGGGCCGTCCCGACTGGTTCTACGACATCACCACGTTCGGCGGCATCCTCAACGACATCGCGAGCCACCAGATCGACCAGTTCCTCTGGCTCACGGGGTCGGAGAAGGGCGACGTCGTCTCCGCGACCGTCGCGAACTTCAACCACCCCGACCACCCGGACTTCCAGGACTTCGGCGACATGACACTGGCCTCGGACACGGCCCAGGGGTACGTGCGGGTGGACTGGTTCACGCCGCAGGGTCTGCCGACGTGGGGTGACGGCCGTCTCGTGATCGTCGGGACCGAGGGCTACATCGAGCTCCGCAAGTACATCGACATCGAGGGCCGTCCGGGCACGGACCACCTCTTCGTGGCCGACCAGAACGGCACGGAGTACATCGACTGCTCCGACGTGAAGCTCACGTTCTTCGCCGACGTCGTCGCGGACGTGACGAACCGTACGAACACGGCCGTGCCGCAGGAGCACACGTTCGAGGTCTCCCGCCTCGGCATCCTCGCCCAGGAGAAGGCGACCGTCCGCAAGCTCTTCTGAGACGTCCCACCGTGTGAGGGCCGCCGCGCGGATGGCGCCGGCGGCCCTCGCGGTGTTCAGCCCCGGCGGGACCGTGGCGCCGGGAGCGTGGGCGGTACGGAGGCGGGGTGGGCCTCGAGGAGGCGCAGCGCCTCCGCGACCGCGAGGTCGAGCTGCGGGTCGCGCGCGTCCTCGTCGGCCCAGTCGCCCGGAGTCATGACGTACTCGATGTCCGGGTCGATGCCGTGGTTCTCGACGTCCCAGCCGTGCTCGTCGAAGTGGAACGAGTACCGCGGCTGCGTGACGCCGGTGCCGTCGACGAGGTCGAACCGGCCGTCGATGCCGATGACACCACCCCACGAGCGCTGGCCGACGACCGGGCCGAGCTTCAGCTCCTGCGCCGCAGCGCACACGATGTCGCCGTCCGACCCGGCGAACTGGTTCGTCACGAAGACGACCGGTCCGCGACGCCCCGCGGACGGGTACGGCTCGGGCGCACCGTGCCGCACCAGGTCCCAGCCGATGATCCGGCGGCTCAGCCGCTCGATGATGAGCTGCGACGTGTGGCCGCCGCCGTTGTAGCGCATGTCGGCGACGAGGCCCTCATGGGACATGGCGAGGTCGAGGCCCCGGTGGAACTGCGCCCAGCCCTGAGCCATCATGTCCGGCACGTGGAGGTAGCCGAGACGCCCGCCCGACACACGGTCGACGTACGCGATCCTGCTCGCCACCCATGCCTGGTAGCGCAGGGGCGTCTCGTTCGCGATCGGCACCACGGCGACCCGTCGGGTGGCCGTTCCGCGTCGCAGGGTGACCTCCACGACGGTGTCGGCAGCACCGACGAGCAGCGGGCCGACGCCGCGCCGGTCGACAGGCTGGCCGTCGATGGCGACGATGACGTCACCCGGCTGGGCGTCGACGCCGGCCGCGCGGAGCGGGGACCTGGCCTCCGGGTCCGAGGACTCCCCCGCCAGCACCCGTACGATCCGCATGCCGTCGTCCACGGGCTCGAGGTCCGCGCCGAGCAGTCCCTGCACGGGCCTGCCCTTGTCCGGCTGCGGCTGCACGTACGCGTGGGAGGTGTTGAGCTCACCGACCGTCTCCCACAGCACGTCGACGAGGTCGTCCAGCGTCCGTACCCGCTCCACGCTCGGACGGTGCCGGTCCAGGACCCTGGCCCAGTCCGTGCCGTCCATGTCCTCACGCCAGTAGAAGTCGCGCATGAGCCGGCCGTTCTCGTCGAACATCTGCCGCCACATGGGTCGCGGGTCGACCGTCCTCCGCAGGCGGCCCAGGTCCACCGTGACGCGGGCCGGGTCGTCGTCCTCGACCTTCGACGTCGACGGCACGACGACGAGGTCGTCCTTGACGCGCAGTACGACCCTCTCCCCGTCGCCGGACACCTCGAACCCGTCGCACGGGCCGAGGACGGTCACCGAGCGCGTGTCGAACGCGTACCGCTCGAGCACGTCCGGCTCGGGCTCCTTGGTGACGCCGGCCCGGCCGGCGCCCAGCTCCCCGGCGGGCGCCACGACGCGGCGCCACAGCACGGCGTCCTTCGCGGCCCGCAGGTCACGGTAGTCGCCGGACGGGACCGGGAAGGGCACGAGGCGCTCCTCGAAGCCTTCCGCGTCGAGCTCCACGGAGACCACCTGCTTGGGGGCGTCGTCCTTCTTCGCGTCCGCCCCCGTCGCCTCCGCCTGCACCTTGCTGATCGGCCAGCCGTCGGCAGCGGCGCCGAAGGGCGCGGGCGCGCTCGCGGACAGCGGCACGAGGTACGGCCGGACCGTGCCGGTGAACGACAGGTCGAAGCCCTGCTCGTCGTAGCGGGGGTCGAACGTGCGGGCGCTGAGGAAGACGAGGTGCTGACCGTCGAGCGTGAACGCCGGGCAGGTGTCCTGGAACCGTCCCGAGGTCAGCGCCTCGACCCGGCTCCGCCGGGCGCGGAGGTCCGCGTAGTACAGGCGGGTCGTCATCCCCGTGCCCGTGGGCGCGACCCACGCGAGGTAGCGGCCGTCGGGCGAGAACGCGAGGCCGGTCGCCTCGCCCTCGGGCGACGTGCCGAGCTCGGTGACGCGGCCGTCCGACAGACGCACGGTCGTGATGCGCCCGTCGCCGGTGACCGCCGCGAGCGTGAGGGCGTCGGGCGACGCGGCGAGCGACAGGACGCGGCCCAGCTTGCCGCGGGCGATGCGGCGGGGGTCGCCCGTCCCGTCCACGTTCCGGATCTCGATCGCGTCCTCGCCGAAGTGGTCCGTCACGTACGCGACCTGGCCGGTCGTCCCGATGAGGCGGGGCAGCCGCGCCCGTACCCCCGCCGCGGACGACAGGGCCCGAGCCGGACCTGCCCGATGCGTCAGGGCGTAGATGGCGCCGTGCCACGAGATCACCGACAGGTCGCCGCCGTGGTCCGGCTGTGCTGTGAGCAGGCGCTTCGTCGGCGGGATCGTCAGGGGACGTACGGGGGCGGCGAGCTGTAGGGGGACCTGCTGCGGCTCGTCGCCGAGGGACGCCAGCTCGTACAGGCGGCCCCGCGCGTGGTAGACGACACGCGTGCCGTCGCTCGTGGGGTTCCGCACGTACCCCGCCGCGGCATCGTGGTGGGTGTGCTGGGTCAGGTCGCCGCCCTGGGCGTCGACGGACCACAGCTGCGCCTGCTCGTCGGCGTGGGAGGGGAAGCGGGCGCCGAGGTCGGAGCTGAAGACGAGCCGGTCGCCGACCCAGGCCGGGGCGTAGATGCCCGCCGTCTCGTCCGGCAGCGCGCGGGTCCACTCCCCCTTCGGCGAGCCGAGCCAGAGCTGCGGTGCGGTGCCGCCGCGGTAACGCTTCCACATCGCGAGGTCGCGCCAGTACGGCGTCGTCACCGCCACGCGACCGTCGCCGCGGATCGCGGCGGACATGGCGGGTCCGTACGGGAGCGCGGTCGCGTGGCCGTCGAGATCGAGCGCGTGCAGCCACATCCGCACCCTGTACGGCTGGCGCTGGGTCGACGCGACGAGGATCCGAGCGTCGTCGAGCCAGCCGTCGACGTACGTGTGCATGACGCCCCAGTACGTGAGCTGCGTCACCTCGCCCGTTCCGAGGTCCAGGACGAAGACCTCGGGCGCGTTGCCCACCATGCGCGTGTACGCGATCCGCGAGCCGTCCGGGGAGAACCGCGGGTGGCGCACGGCGGCCCGCTCACTCGTCAGGCGAGACGCCCTGCCACCCTCGGCCGGCACCAGCCAGAGGTCGTCGTCGGCCACGAACACGATGTCGTCACCGCTGATGTGCGGGTAGCGGAGGTAGCTCTCGGTCACCCGGCCAACCTAGCAACCGGCGGTGTCATCCGCAGGGCCGACGAGCGCCCTGCGGATGGCCGCCAGGGCCTCAGGCGTTCCCCTGCCCGTTGACCTGGTCGAGGAGGGCCTGGAAGGACGCCTCGGACTGGCCGGAGAAGCCGGCGACCGTCGAGAGGGGCACCTCCATGACCATCTTGACGATGTCCGGGTCGTCCATGGGCATGCCGCCGAAGCTCTCCGACAGGCCCGCCATGACGGAGGCGAAGGCGGGGATCGCCATCGCCTCACCGAGGGTGCTGAGGAGGGTGAGCGGACGGACGGGCTCGTTGCCCGTGACGTCGACGGTGCCCGACAGCGGGAGGTCCCTGCTCGAGCCGCCGACAGCGACCGTGTACGTGCCGCTCTCCACGACCCAGCGGTGGTCGATGACGCTCCAGTACGCGAGCTCCCACAGCGGGATCTCGATCGTCACCTGCTGGGAGGCGCCCGGCTCGAGCGTGACGTCCGCGAACCCCTTGAGCTCGCGTGGCACCCGAACCACCCGCGACCGGTCGATCGACACGTACGCCTGGGCGACCTCGCGTCCCGCACGCTCCCCGGTGTTCGTCACCGTGAAGCTCGCTGTGACGGCGTTCCCGTCCGTCGTCACGGACAGGTCGGAGTAGGCGAAGGACGTGTACGAGAGGCCGTGGCCGAACGGGTAGGCGACCTCTCGGCTCGACGCGTCGTAGCCGCGGTAGCCGACGAACAGGCCCTCGCCGTACCGGACTCCCGTCTCGTCGCCGGGGAAGTTGAGGTACGACGGCACGTCCTCGAGCCGGAGCGGGATCGTCTCGGTGAGCTTGCCGGACGGGTTGACGATCCCGTACAGGACGTCCGCCAGCGCCGGCCCGCCGGCCTGCCCCAGCAGCCAGCCCTCGACGACCGCGCGGACGCGCTCGCGGAACGGGACGAGCACGGACGAGCCGTTCGAGAGCACGACGACGACGTTCGGGTTCACCGCGAGGATGTCGTCGAGCAGGGCCAGCTGCTCCGGCGGCAGGTCCGCTGTCGTTCGGTCGTACCCCTCCGACTCGTGGTTCTCGCCCAGCCCGAGGAACAGGAGCACGACGTCGGCCTGTCCGGCCACCGTCACCGCGTCGTCGTGGGCGTCGTCGCCCGCCGGGTTCTTGGGGTCGGTGGTGAACCCTGGCGCGAACGGCACGTCGTGGCCCACGATCTCCTGGATCCGGTCGAGCGCGTTGTCGAGCCGGGTGGGCTGGACCCGCGACGAGCCGGCGCCCTGGTAGCGGGGAGTCCGTGCGAACTCACCGACGACGGCGACCGTGGCGTCCGTGGCCAGGGGAAGGACCCCGTCGTTCGACAGCAGCACGATGCACTGCTCGGCGGCCCGGCGTGCGAGCGCGTGGTGGCCATCGACGTCGAAGGTGCCGTCCGCGTCGGCCACGGTGGCCGCGGCACGCCGAAGGACGCGCTCCACGTTCCCGTACGCCCTGTCGACCACGCTCTCGTCGAGGTCGCCGGACTCCAGAGCGGCCGTGACCCCGGCCTCGTGCGAGGGGTTCGCGGGCATCTCGAGATCCAGCCCGGCCTTGAGCGCGGCGACGCGGTCGTGGACGGCGCCCCAGTCGGAGACGACGAGGCCCTCGAAGCCCCACTCGTCGCGGAGCACCTCGGTGAGCAGGAAGGGGTCCTCGTTGACGAAGGTGCCGTTCACCTTGTTGTACGAGCACATCACGGTCCACGGCTGCGCCCTGGTGACGACCTTGTGGAACGCGCTGAGGTACACCTCGCGCAGCGTGCGCTCGTCCACCTGGGAGTCGCGCCGCATGCGGTCGGTCTCCTGGTTGTTGGCCGCGTAGTGCTTGAGGGACGTGCCGACGCCCTTGCTCTGGACGCCCTCGACGTAGGCGCTGGCCAGCTCGCCCGCCACGTACGGGTCCTCGGAGAAGTACTCGAAGTTGCGGCCGCACAAGGGGGAACGCTTGATGTTCACGCCCGGGCCCAGCAGGACGCCGACGCCGAGCGCCTTGCTCTCCTCGCCGAGCGCCTCCCCCACCTGGCGGAGGGTCTCGCGGCTCCACGTCGACGACAAGCCGACCGCCGGCGGGAAGCAGGTGGCGGGTACCGACTCGTTGAGACCGACGTGGTCCGTGCCGCCGGACTGCTTGCGGACACCGTGCGGCCCGTCGGTCAGCATGACCTGCGGCAGGTCCGCCTCCGGCACGGCGTGCGAGTGCCAGAAGTCGGCACCACCGGTCAAGGCCACCTTGGACTGCAGGGGAATGTCGGTCATCTCGCGTCTCCTTCGTCGCTCTGGGTGCAACTTATCGGACGAGGGCGCGGGGGACGCAGGGACTGGCAGAGGGTGACGGCAGGCCCGGGACGACCGGGATCCGCTGTGGTCAGGCGCTCTTGTCGCGGCGCGAGGAGCGCGCGATGAGGGTCGGCTCGACACCGTCCCGGATGCACTCGCCGGTCACGACGACCGTGGCGATGTCGTCCGTGCTCGGCACCTCGAACATCACGTTGAGGAGCGCCTCCTCGATGATCGCACGCAGGCCGCGTGCACCCGTGCCGCGGGTGAGCGCCAGGTCGGCGATCGCGTCGATCGCGTCCGGGGTGAGCTCGAGGTCGACGCCGTCCAGCTCGAAGAGCTTGCGGAACTGCTTGACGAGCGCGTTGCGCGGCTCGAGGAGGATCCGGACGAGCGCGTCCTTGTCGAGCGGAGACACCGACGCGATCATGGGCAGGCGCCCGATGAACTCGGGGATGAGCCCGAACTTGTGCAGGTCCTCAGGACGGACGTCGATGAACGGGTCCTCGTCCTTCGTACGCGCCACCTGGTCGTTCGTGAAGCCGAGCGGCCGCTTGCCGACGCGCGAGCTGATGATGTCCTCGAGGCCGGAGAAGGCGCCGCCGACGATGAAGAGGACGTTCGTCGTGTCAATCTGGATGAAGTCCTGGTGTGGGTGCTTGCGTCCGCCCTGGGGAGGTACGGAGGCGGTGGTGCCCTCGAGGATCTTGAGCAGCGCCTGCTGGACACCCTCGCCGGACACGTCCCGCGTGATCGACGGGTTGTCCGACTTGCGGGCCACCTTGTCGATCTCGTCGATGTAGATGATGCCGGTCTCGGCCTTCTTCACGTCGAAGTCGGCTGCCTGGATGAGCTTGAGCAGGATGTTCTCGACGTCCTCGCCGACGTACCCGGCCTCGGTGAGGGCCGTGGCATCGGCCATGGCGAACGGCACGTTGAGCATCTTCGCGAGAGTCTGCGCGAGGTACGTCTTGCCGCAGCCGGTGGGTCCGATGAGGAGGATGTTCGACTTGCCGAGCTCCACCGGGTCGTCGTCGGCCGCGCGACGCGGCTGGATCGACGTGCGGGCCTGGACCCGCTTGTAGTGGTTGTACACGGCGACGGCGAGCGTCTTCTTCGCCCGGTCCTGGCCGATCACGTACTCGTCGAGGAACGCCCGGATGTCACGCGGCTTGGGAAGCTCCTCGATGAGCCCGAGGTCCGAGCCCTCGGCGAACTCGTCCTCGATGATCTCGTTGCAGAGCTCGATGCACTCGTCGCAGATGTAGATCGCGGGACCCGCGATGAGCTTCTTGACCTGCTTCTGGCTCTTCCCGCAGAAGGAACACTTCAGCAGGTCGCTGGTCTCCCCGATGCGAGCCATGCGTTCCTCCTTCTGCCGCGCCACTCCTGGTGCGGACCTTCACGATAACTCGACCCCGCTCTCGCGAGCGGGGACTTCCAGGGTGTGTCAGGCGTCCTTGAGCGAGGCCAGGATCTCGTCGACGATCCCGTACTTCACGGCCTCCTCGGCCGTCAGGTACTTGTCACGCTCGATGTCCTTCGAGATCTGCTCGACGGACTGGCCCGTGTCGCCCGCCAGCATCTCCTCCATGAGCGACCTGATGCGCAGGATCTCCTTGGCCTGGATCTCCAGGTCGGACGACTGTCCGTACCCGCCCTCCGTCGCCGGCTGGTGGATGAGGATGCGGCTGTTCGGCAGGGCGAGCCGCTTGCCCTTCGTCCCGGCGGCGAGCAGGACCGCAGCCGCGGATGCGGCCTGGCCGAGGCACACGGTCTGGATGTCGGGCTTGATGAAGCGCATCGTGTCGTAGATCGCCGTGAGCGCGGTGAACGAGCCGCCGGGCGAGTTGATGTAGATGCTGATCTGGCGCTCCGCGTCCATCGACTGCAGGCACAGGAGCTGGGCCATCACCGCGTTCGCGATGTCGTCCGAGATCGGGGTGCCGAGGAAGATGATGCGGTCCTCGAAGAGCTTCGTGTACGGGTCGACGCGGCGGACGCCGTAGCTCGTCCGCTCCTCCCACTGCGGGATGTAGTAGTCGGCGCGGGGGCCGGCCGGGGCCAGACCACCGGGCAACGTCGGCATGCTCAGCTGCGGATTCATGGTGTGCAGGGTCCTCACTTGTTCGGGGCGGCGGTCGGGATCTGGGCGGCGCGCTCGAAGACGTGGTCGATGAACCCGTACGCGAGCGCCTGGTCCGCCGTGAACCAGCGGTCGCGGTCGGAGTCGGCCTCGATCTGCTCGACCGTCTGGCCGGTGTGCTGCGCGATGAGCGCGGCCATCGTCTTCTTGATGTGGAGCGACTGCTCCGCCTGGATGCGGATGTCGGACGCCGTACCGCCGAG
>DASSQF010000346.1:0-3509 GCA_035702685.1 Propionibacteriaceae bacterium | reverse complement strand
CTGCCCGCTGGCGACCATCTCGTCGCGTCCCGACAGTCCTGGCGGCCGTGCGGAGGTGCCGGTGACGTACCGTCACCTCGCGACCTTCCGCCACCCTCCGGCACGGTTGTTGGCGATCACGGCGCGGAACAGCTCGACGAGGGCAGCCTCATCCAGCTCCGTCCCTTCGTACAGCTGCATCGCTCGGGCTGTCGCGTTGCCGTGACCCTGGTTGATCAGGCCGACAGGGTCCGGCGCGATGGGGTCGTAGATGAACACGTTGAGATGGTCCTTGGCGCCCATCAGGGCACAGATGTTGCCCTGGAGCACGAAGTAGGGCAGGCGCGACCTCTTGATCGTCTCCTCCACCGCCGGGTCCGCCGCGTGGACGAGCGCACGCACACGCTGTGCCAGCTCCGCCTGCCAGTCGGGAAGTGACGCGATGTAGTCGTCCACCCGTGCATCCCGCGTCTCGCTCACGAGAGCTCACCTCCGTCCTCGGCCGTGTGGTGATTGTCGCCCGTGTCAAGCCCGCTGCCTAGCGCCGGTCGTCGTCCTGTGACCCGGCTGCGGAGTGGGCGCCTCGGACAACGCGACACCGAGCCGCGGACGACCTCCTCAGTGACTCAGCGGAGACTGCGCCGGCAGGCGGGAGGAGTAGATCGAGTAGCCGTCGAGGTACCGGGTGACGGCGGTCGCGAGCATCGTCGCCAGGACCATCGGGACGATGAGGGTATCCGCCGTGTGGGTGAGCTCGATGACGAGGGCGAGCGCGGCCAGGGGCGTCTGCATCGCGGCGCCGATCATCGCGGTGGCGCCGATCAGGGCGTAGCTGCCGATGGGCTGGCCCGGTACGAGGAGCGACCACGCCGCACCCATCGCCGCACCCAGCGCGGCACCCGTCGCCAACGTCGGGGTGAAGAGGCCACCACTCGCCCCGCTGCCCAGGCACATCGCGGTGACGACGGGTTTGAGGATCCCGACGACGAGAGCGACGCCCGTGAAGCCGACGGTCGCGAGGAACGCCTGCTGCGCGACGTCCTGGCCGTTGCCGAGGAGCTGCGGGTACCAGATCGCGATCACTCCCAGTGCGGCGAAGGCGACGACGGGACCGACGAGGAGCTTCCAGCCCTTGAGCTGGTGGTACGAGACCCAGCCGATCATCCGTACGTACCCAGCAGCCAGCACGCCCATGAGCGGTCCCGCGACGAGCGCGAACACGATGTGCGACCAGGTGACGGGGAAGGCGGGGATGCTGTCGTACGTGGGTCGGATCGGCAGGTACACCCACGCGACGACCGTCGCGATCCCCGACGTCGCGAGCGCGGGCAGGATCGCCGGCAGCGCGAGGCTCCCGTACAGCAGCTCCGCGGTGATGAGCGCCCCGCCGAGCGGCACGTTGTACACGGCGCCCATGCCGGCGCCCGCGCCGCACGCCACGAGGAGGCGGCGCTGGCCGACCGAGAGGCCGCTCCAGCGCGCGAAGAGGCTGGCCGCCGCAGCGCCCAGGAGCTTCGGCGCGGCCTCGCGGCCCAGCGACGCGCCCGCCCCGACGACCACCTCCGAAAGGGCGGAGCTGCCGAGGCTGCGGCGGAACGACAGGTGGGCCGTGCCCGTCCAGACCTCGTCGTCGACGTCCGTGCTGCCCCAGCGTCCCCACCGGCGCAGCGCGTACCAGCCCACGCCACCGACCAGGCCGCCGATGACGAGCACGACGACCCGTCGTACGGGCGTCGCTCGCTCGACAGACGCCAGGAACCCCGCGGACTGGTCGCCGAACGCGAGCGTCTCCACGCCTCGGAGGAGCAGCATCATCGCCACGCCGAGGAGCCCCGTCGCGGCGCCCGTCAGGACGACGAGCAGCCAGAACCGCAGGGTGAGGGGCGCGTCGCCATCGCCGACGGCGTTGGGCTGCTCGGTCGCGCCGCGCAGAGACGGGATCCGGTGCTTGATGAGAGGAGGGGGTGTACGGACGCGGTGCGCGGCGCGGGGATCTGCGCCCTTTGTCATCTCCGCCTCCGCTCGTCTCGTACCCCGCTCGCTCGACTGTACTGGGAACCCTGAGGTGGTCCCGAAGGGCGAGCCGGTACGGTCGTGCTCAGGTGATGCGACCCGTTCCAGGGAGCAGGCCACAGTGTTGACGACACGAGCAGGAGGATCCGCGGTGAGCCGGGGGGATGTGCTGGACATCGGACGTGCTGTTCTCAGCAGATCGGCCAGCGAGATCCGTACCCGCGAGTCGATCGCCCAGGTCGCGGCGATGGCGGGCGGCGCCGTCGCGCTCGTCGTCGCGCCCTTCGTGTTCCACCCAGCGGGCACGCCGCTGTCAGGCCTCACCTCCGTGGCGACCGTGACGTCCCTCCTCGTGGCCGTGCTGGGCGGCTCCGCGTTCGCGAGCGCCTACGTACGTGTCGCACGCCACACCGCACGGTGGCGGCGCCGCCTCGTCGTGTGGCGTGTCTGGGACGCGGCGGCGCTGACGATCGCCGCGGCCGCCATGGCGGCGATGGCTTCGCTCGCCGCGTACAACGTGTTCCAGCGCATGTTCCAGGGGCTGCTCCTCGGGCGGATCGCCGCGACCCTCATGTCCGCGGTCACCGTGGCTGCCTGCTGCTACTTCCTCACGCTCATCGCGCAGGGCATGAGCAGCTCGGGCGTCGCCGTCCTGCTCGGTGCCTTCCTCGGGGTCGGCGGGGTCGCCGCGACGCTCACCGCCGACGACCCGGGGTGGTGGCAGTCGAACTTCAGTGCGCTGGGCGTGAGGAGCGAAAGCTCGGCGTCGGCCTTCAACTTCACCGTCATCACCGCGGGAGTCGTGCTGACGACGCTCGGCGACTACGTCGCGGACGACCTCGAGCGGTGGCCCGGCGTGACGGTACGGATCAACCGCTCGGTCAGGGTCCTGCTCATCGGCATCGGGCTCGCGCTCATCGGGCTCGGGACCATCCCGGTCGACCAGAGCCGCCTCGTGCACGACATCTTCGCCGTGAGCGCCATCGTCGGCTTCGGCGGCCTCATCCTCGCGACGCCGTTCCTGCTACGGGACCTGCCCCGGCCGTTCCTGCTGAGCACGGCTGTCCTGGGCGCGCTCATCGTCGGCATCGTCCTGCTGTGGAAGCCGTTCCACGTGTACAACTTCACCGCCGTCGAGCTCCTCAGTGTGCTCGTGATCTTCGCGTGGCTCGGTCTGCTCACCCGCACGGTCGGTAGCGGTCCTCCCGCCGAGCTGGACGAGGCGGAGGTCGTACGAGAGGTGGGCGAGCTCGGCGAGGCGGCGGTGGTACGCGAGGCGGCGGCTGTACAGGAGACGGCAGTGGTAGGCGAGGCGGCCGAGCTCGTGCCCCGAGCGCCGGTCGCCGACGACCCGCCGCAGGCCGCGGTGCGAGAGCTGCCGGCGAGCGCGGCCAGTACGAGGGGTGGCGCGTCGGGACCGCAGCTCGCGATCCTGGTTGCCGCTGGTGCAGGCCTCACTGTAGGTGCCGTCCTGGCGACCCTGCTCGGCCGCAGAGACTGACCCCACACTGCTGCGC
>DASSQF010000345.1:0-7432 GCA_035702685.1 Propionibacteriaceae bacterium | reverse complement strand
GACCTTCGACGTGGTGTTGGTGATGGGAGCGCTGTACCACCTGCAGGATCGCGATGACAGGCTGACGTGCCTGCGAGAAGCGCATCGGGTGCTGAAGCCGGGCGGTGCGTTGGTCGCCTCCTACATCAGCCGGTGGGCCTCGCTGTTCGACGGCTACCGCTACGGCTTCGTCGCCGATAGCCGATTCGCGGCGATCCTGGACGAGGACCTGTCCAGCGGCAGGCATGAGAACTCGTTCGGGCATCCCTCGTGGTTCACCAGCTCCTATTTCCACACGCCGGACGAGATTCGTGACGAGCTGGCTTCCGTTCGTTTCGAGGGCATCCAGGTCCTACCGGTCGAGGGCTTCACGTCCGTCACGGGGCTGCCCGACGACGTACGCACCGAGGCGGGGATGGAGCAGGTGCTGGCTCACCTACGGGCAACCGAGACCGAGCCAGCCCTCGTGGGAGTCTCGTCGCACCTCATCTCCATCTCTCGCAAGTCCGCCAAGCCGTCCATCTGAACCCCGACGAGGCCGTACAGGCGCCCGTTCGCCTCAGCCCGGACGACTCGCCTCGACCCAGCGGCACACACGTTCCCGCGGGAACGTCGCGGACACTGCCGCCCCAGGTAGCGACCGCGCCTGTACGGTGACGCTCGTGACGAGCACTCGTACCGGCGTGATCGCGTACCAGGGCGAGCCCGGGGCGAACTCGGACGCCGCGTGCCACGAGAAGTACCCGGCCATGACCCCGCTGCCGTGCCCCACGTTCGAGGACGCGTTCGAGGCCGTGACCTCGGGTGCGGCCGACCTGGCGATGATCCCCGTCGAGAACAACATCGCCGGCCGGGTCGCCGACATCCACCGGCTGCTGCCGGATTCGGGCCTGTACATCGTCGACGAGCACTTCCTGCCCATTCACTTCCACCTGGCCGGCGTGCCCGGGGCGACCCTCGCCGACATCCGCACCGTCCGCAGCCACGTCCACGCGCTCGGTCAGTGCCGCCGCGCGATCCGCCAGCACGGCTGGTCGGCGCAGATCGCCGACGACACCGCCGGCTCCGCCCGGGAGGTGGCCGAGCGCGGCGACAAGAGCGTCGCGTCGCTCTGCCCGCCGCGCGCGGCCTCCATCTACGGGCTCGAGGTGCTCGCGAAGAACGTCGAGGACGAGCACCACAACACGACCCGCTTCATCGTGCTGGCGCCCGAGCCGGCGACGTACGAGCCGGGGTCCGGGCCGATGATCACGAGCTTCGTGTTCCAGGTACGGAACGTGCCGGCGGCCCTGTACAAGGCGCTCGGCGGTTTCGCCACCAACGGCGTGAACATGACCAAGCTCGAGAGCTACCAGCTCGGCGGCGGCTTCTTCGCGACGCGCTTCTACGCCGACGTCGAGGGGCACCCCGACGACCCGGCACTCTCGGTGGCGCTCGAGGAGCTGGCGTTCTTCTGCGTCCACCTGCGGATCATCGGCACGTACCCTGCCAGCGGCTTCCGCGCCACCATCGCCGAAGCCCTCGGCAACCGGGTCCTGCGGCCGAACGTGCCCGAGGAGTAGCCGCACGACCCCTGGGCGATGTCCGAGCGCCGTGGCAGAGTGACGTTCCACATCCAGTGAGGAGCGGCGCATGGCGAAGGTCATCTCCACCCTGTTCATCTCCGCGGACGGTGTCGTCGAGATCGACCCGGCCTGGCACTTCCCGTACTTCGACGAGAACATGGGCCGCGCGGTCGGCGAGGACTACGCGACGTCGGACGTGCTGCTGCTGGGGCGCGTCACGTACGACAGCTTCGCGGGCGCCTGGCCCGACCGTGAGACCGCGGGCGAGGCCGACGCCGAGATGGCGAAGAACCTCGGTGACACCCGCAAGGTCGTCGTCTCGCGGCAGCCGCTCGAGTTCAGCTGGCGCAACTCGGAGCTCCTCTCGGGCGAGCTGACCGAAGCGGTGGCTGCCCTCAAGGCCGACCCCGGCGTGCGGGGCATCCTCGTGCCCGGCTCGATCTCCGTCGTCCAGCAGCTCCTGGCGGCGGGACTCCTCGACGAGCTGCGCCTGCTCATTCACCCCGTCGCCGCCCGTACGGGGCGTCGGCTGTTCG
This sequence comes from Propionibacteriaceae bacterium, assembly GCA_035702685.1. Lineage (GTDB taxonomy): Bacteria > Actinomycetota > Actinomycetes > Propionibacteriales > Propionibacteriaceae > Fen-668. The sequence goes on along the minus strand of DASSQF010000345.1, from coordinate 5,352 downwards.
ACGAGGGCGACGAGACGTACCACTTCTCGGTCGTGGGCTCCGAGGTGTTCCCGACCGGCGTGATCCGCGTCCTGTACGCGAGGGCCGAGCCGCCGAGGCCCGCGGGGTACGAGGACGTGAAGGAGCTCGTCCCCGACGGCCCGAGCGCCTGAGGGTCGGCGCACGTGAGAGCCACCGCTCCGTTACGCGGCGGACAGAGGCCGCCACCCGCGGGCGGCGGTTGGCACCCGATCCGGCAAGGGTTGACACCCGAGAGAGGGTGAAGGCGTGAGGGACGACCGGTTGTCCGGGCACGTCGAGGTGCTCGACGAGTGGGACGACGACGACCCGGAGAGGCCGCGTCCGTCGAGGTCGTGGCTTGCCGGCTCCGTCGCGCTCGTGGGCGTCTGCGTGGTCGCCGCCCTCGTCCTCGGACAGGCGCAGCCCACCGCTGTCGACCATGTCCCACCCACGCTGCCGTCCTCCATGGAGACGGAGACCCCGGCGAGTCCGACGCCGCCGTCGACGACCATCACGCCCACGACGGCCACGACGAGTCCCGGGCGCGTGGCGCTCCAGCTGCCCGTACTGGCGAGCGACGACCCCGCGCAGCCCCTGCGGGTCAGCCTCCTCGACCCGACGCCTGTCGCGCCCAGCCCAGGGCTGGTGGCCTATCGCGTCCAGGTCTGCGTCGGCGGCGACGCGGCCGGGGTGGGCTCGGAGACGGTGAGGGTGGCGGCCGGGAACTGGCGCCTCGCCTCCGCCAACGGGCTGGCCAACCCCTCCACAGGGATCCCGGGCGTCGCACCTCGCTTCCCGTTCGAGTCCCTGCTGGCGAAGGGCCAGTGCGCGAGCGGGTACGTGACGTTCGCATGGAACGTCGTCGAGACCGCGAACCTCCTGAGCTACACCGACACGCGGGTCGGGTGGTACTGGCGGTTGACGTGAGCGGGTACACGGGAAGGGGCGCGGATGCCCGGACGTGAGGGGGCCCGGTTGCGATGAACCGCGAGCCGGCGGGCAACGTCGAGGTGCTCGATGAGGTGGGGGACGACGACGTCCGCCGGCTCAGCGAGACGTCGCTCGCCCGCCTGGTCCTCGTCGCCGCCGTGGCCACGGTCGCGGCCGTCGTCACCACGATCCTTCACGGCACGATGAGCATCCAGCCGGTTCCCCCGCCCGACCTGCCGGCCGCGGTGGCCTCGGCGAGCGCACCTCCCCAGCAGCCCCCGGCGCTCGAGCCGGACGACCCCGTGCAGCCGCTGCAGATCAGCCTCGTCGGCGACCCGCGGTACCTCACGGGAGGCCTCGCGTCGTTCCTGGTCCGCGTGTGCGTGAGCCCCGGCTCGGCAGGCGTGGCCCAGGACAGGGTGAGGGTCCCGGTGAGCGCGTGGATCCTGCGCGCGGCGTACTACGGCGACAACAGCTCGCCGGTCGCCGTCGGTCTCGCCCCCGAGTTCCCCAACGAGGCGCTCCTCGGCGCGGGGGAGTGCGCGACCGGCTACGTGACGTTCCCGTTCGTGCCGGAGGACGGCCCGCACGTCATCTCGTACGTGAGCAACCGCTTCACGTGGAGCTGGTACCTCGGCTGAGGTGGCTTGGCGCGGCTGATGCAGCCCGGGGCCGCGTCACCGCCCCCGAACCCTCCGGTTCAGCCGCAGGTCACGCCCGTCGCGTGGACGGGGCAGTAGCCGTTGGGGTTCGCGTCGAGATACTGCTGGTGGTACCCCTCGGCGAAGAAGAAGTCTCCCGCGGGCACGATCTCCGTGGTGATCCGTCCGTACCCGGCGGCCGAGAGCGACCTCTGCATCGTGTCCCGCGCGGCGAGCGCCGCGGTCCTCTGGGCGTCGTCGGTCGTGAAGATCGCCGACCGGTACTGCTCCCCGATGTCGTTGCCCTGCCGCATGCCCTGCGTCGGGTCGTGGTTCTCGAAGAACACCTTGAGCAGGTCGTCGTACGACACCTTGGCCGGGTCGTACACGACCTTCACGGTCTCCGCGTGACCCGTCCGGCCCGTACAGACCTCCTCGTACGTGGGGTTCGGCACCTCACCGCCCTCGTAGCCGACGGCCGTCACGTAGACGCCGGGCAGCTGCCAGAAGAGCTTCTCAGCGCCCCAGAAGCAGCCGAGCGCGAAGTAGGCGACCTCGTCGCCCTCAGGCTCGGCGTTGAGAGGCGTCCCCAGGACGCGGTGCAGCCGGGAGATGTCGACGACTGGTGTCGTCCGCCCGCCGAGGCCGCCGGGAGCCCTGAGGAGCTTGTCCTTGTCGAACCACATGTCGGGTCCCCTTTCGCCACGGTGTACGGATACAGGGTGCCACGCCCGCACCAGGGCTCCTCGCGCCTGCCGGACGACCGGCCACCCGTGCGCGCCAGCCCGAGACGTCAGCCGAGCAGCTCCGCGTCCCGAGACGTCATGGCGCGGTCGGCCTCGGAGTAGACGAGCGTGCGCGCGAGGTCGACGTCGATGTGGATCACCGAGTGTGTGTGGAGCAGCCCGGTCGTGTGGAACGTGACGTTGGCGAGCCCCAGCAGCCGCTCGAACGGGCCCTGGTGCGCGGCGACGGACTGCAGCCGGGCGTGCGGGACGACGGACGTGAGCCGGTTGAGCCAGCCGCGGCGCGTGACGACGACGTCGTCGTCGAGGCCGTACGCGTTCCACGAGTACGACAGGGGGTCGAGCACCTTCGCGCGGGGCGGCGACTGGGTGTAGCTGATGTCCTCGAGGCGCAGGCCCGGCCAGACGGCCCCCAGAGCCGCGTCGACCTGTGCCTTGGAGCCGATCGGCAGCAGCAGCGTCGAGACCTTCGAGGTGGACTCGTTGTGCGTCATCTCGCCGAGCCCCAGCACCTCGAGATCCACCCGGTACCGCTGCATCGGACGCCAGAACAGCGGCTGGTTGATGCGGATCGACTGGATCCGGCGCACGGGGACGGTCTGGCTCGTGAGGTTCGTCAGGCCGCGCGTGATGCGGAGCCCGGCCTGCGTCTCCGCGAGCGTGAAGTTGAACTGCGCCATGACGCGGCGTGCGAAGTACTGCCCGATCGAGATGAGGAGCGGTACGCCACCGGCAAGGGCGAACACGGGCAGCGCCTCAGCCGCGCTCCCGCCCGCGTACGCGGTGATGGCCCACGCCACCCCGATCGGCACGGCGAACCCGAGCAGCAGCGACAGCAGGTCGTGGGACACGAGCGCGCCGAGCAGCAGCTCGTGCGGCTGGACCGTGACGACCACCCTGTCCGCTCGCCCCACGTCGGTGAACAGCGGGTCGCTCGTCTGCGCCTTCGCCACGTCGACGCTGACCTGGGCCCCGTGCGCGCGGAGCATGAGGAAGTCGCGCAGCTCGTACGCGCGGCGCCGGGACAGGTACCTCAGCTTCGTCGAGTCGTGCGCCCCCGCGTCGATCCTCACCTCGGCGAGGCCGAGGAGGCGTGGCGCCAGGGGCTGCATGACGTCGACGGACTGGAGACGGGTGTACGAGATGCGGCGCGACCGCCGGGAGATCCAGCCGGACTCGACGCGAAGCTCGGACTCGTCGGCGATGAACTTCGTGAAGCGCCACGAGATGAAGCCGGCCACCAGGCCCAGGGCGGCGACCGCGCCGATCACGGCGAGGAAGACCCACCACGGCACGCGCTCCGTGCCGTCGTGGCGGTACTGGAGCCGGTCCTGGAGCAGCGCCCACGCGATCGTGACGACGGCCACCCAGCCACGTACGAGCGGGGTCAGGGGGTGGGCGCGCTCCTCGACCTTGGTGACCGGAGGAGCCGGGGGAGAGGGCTCGAGCGGTGGCGGCGCCGGCTGCTGCGGGCTGTACGGGGTGGTCACAGTCCGGACCCGAGGGTGTCGCCGACCTCGATGAGCCGGTCGCGGAGACGCTCCGCCTCCGCGGCGGGGAGTCCGGGGATCGACGCGTTGGAGTGCGCCGAGGCCGTCACCAGCGTGACCGTCGCGAGGCCGAGGAGCCGGTCGAGAGGACCGGCGTCCACCTTGGCGATCTGCAACCGCCCGTACGGGACGACCGTGAGGTTCTTGTACCAGAGGCCCCTCGTGATGCAGAGGTCCTCGCCGCGCTCCGCGTACGCCCAGGAGCGCGCGTACCGTCCGGCCCGGTACACGCGCCAGACCGACCAGACCGCACCCACGTACGCCGGCAGCCACCGCACGAGCGAGGCGTACGGAACGAGCGCGGGGAGGACCGCGAAGATGCCGCTGCGGGCGTCGAAGACCCACGCCCAGACGAGGCTGACCGGGACCCAGAACAGCGCGTTGACGATGACGGCGCCCAGGACGCGGACGACCGCGTACTTCGGGGAGATCCTGATCCAGCGGTCCGCAGGCGGGGAGAAGAGGCTGGCCACGGCTCAACTGTACGGCCGGGCCGCGCGGCGGCGAGCACCGCCGGCGCCCGCCCGAGCAGCGCCGGCGTCCGCCGAGGAGGCGGGGGGCTGGGGCAGGCATCGTCGCCAATAGACTCCGGCCATGGACTCTGAGCTCGTGCTCGTCATGGACTTCGGCGCGCAGTACGCGCAGCTCATCGCGCGACGTGTCCGCGAGGCCAACGTCTACTCCGAGATCGTCCCGCACACCGCGTCGGTCGCCGACCTCGTCGCCCGCAGGCCCGCGGCGATCGTGCTCTCGGGCGGCCCGCAGTCGGTGTACGCCGAGGGCGCGCCCCAGGTCGACCCGGCGCTCTTCGACGCGGGGATCCCGGTGTTCGGCATCTGCTACGGCTTCCAGGCCATGGCGAGGGCGCTGGGCGGCGACGTCGCGAAGACGGGACTGTCGGAGTTCGGCCGTACGGTCATCACCGTCGACGAGCCCGGCCGGCTGCTGGCCGACGTACCGGTGTGCTTCAACGCGTGGATGAGCCACGGCGACTCCGTCCACGCCGCGCCCTCGGGGTTCAGGGCGCTCGCCGCCACCCAGGGCGCACCTGTCGCGGCCTTCGAGAACACCGAGCGCAAGCTCGCGGGCGTGCAGTGGCACCCCGAGGTGCTGCACTCGGAGTACGGGCAGCGGATCCTGTCGACGTTCCTCCACGACATCGCCGGCATCGGGTCGGCGTGGAAGACGGCCGCGATCGCCGAGGAGGCGATCGAGCGGGTACGTGAGGTCGTCGGCGACAAGCGCGTCCTGTGCGCTCTCTCCGGCGGGGTCGACTCGGCTGTCGCGGCGGCGATCGTCCAGCGGGCGGTGGGCGACCAGCTGACGTGCGTGTTCGTCGACCACGGGCTGCTGCGCAAGGACGAAGCGGCGCAGGTGGTCGAGACGTTCGACGGCCAGTTCCACGTCCCGCTCGTGCACGTGCAGGCGCAGGAGCGGTTCCTCGCGTTGTTACGAGACGTCGAGGACCCCGAGACGAAACGCAAG
>DASSQF010000344.1:0-6138 GCA_035702685.1 Propionibacteriaceae bacterium | reverse complement strand
TCACGTCCAGATGGTGGAGGAGGGTTGCAGGAAGCAGGTCGCCGGGCGCCTCGCAACCGTGGGCCGCCCTGACGCGACGTGTGCTGGCTCCCCCGACTGGACTCGAACCAGTAACCCTTCGATTAACAGTCGAATGCTCTGCCAATTGAGCTACGGGGGACCGCTTGCGGGCCTGGAGAAGGCTAGCAGACTCCCCATCAGCGTGTCGCATCGAGGGAGCCCGGGTGGGCTAGCGTTCGGGCGTGGCAGTGACGACCCTTCGTACAGGCTCGGACCTCGACGGTGAGGAGGTCTCGGGCGCGGATCTCAGCGGCGTGCGGGCTGGGGACGTCCGCATGCTCGAGTGCCGTCTCGAGGACTGCCGGATGGACGAGGCCAAGCTCACCGGGCTCCACGTCGTGGACTCCACCTGGGTACGGATCGGGGCGAGTGGCCTTGCCGCGCCGCACTCGTCGTGGCGCGACTCCGAGATCCGGGAGTCCCGCTTCGGGCTCCTCGACGTGTCGAGCTCCACGTTGCTGCGGCTCACGATCGCGGACGCGAAGATCGACTTCCTCAACCTCCGTGGGTCGACCGTGCGCGAGGTCGTTCTCCGTCGCGTCACGCTGGGTGAGCTGTCGCTGAGCGACGCGTCCGGGACCACGCTCGTCCTCGACGACTGCACCATCGACAGCGTCGAGCTCCACAGCACGCGACTGGGGACCGTCGACCTCAGCCGGTCCCGGCTGGCGCGGATCGACGGTCTCGACTCGTTGCGGGGTGTCGTCCTCAGCGCCGAGCAGGTCCTCGACCTGGCGCCGGCCATGGCCCGGCACCTGGGAGCGACGATCGCCGAGTAGACCTGCTGCGCAAGGGTTCCCTGGACGGCGGCGACGACATAGCGTGGCCGACAGGACAGGAGGAGCCATGTCACGCGTCGTTCATTTCGAGATCCATGCCGCCGATGTCCCGCGGGCCGTGAAGTTCTACACGGACGTCTTCGGCTGGACGTCCGAGGACTGGGGCGCCATGGCCGGCGGCCCGTACATGGGGCTCATGACCGGCCCGGAGGACCAGCCTGGCATCAACGGGGCCGTCATGCAGCGGGAAGGCGAGAACCCGCCCACGGGCGGGCCTGTCGCTGGAGCGGTGCTCACGATCCAGGTCGAGGACTACGACGGCACAGCGGACGCCATCGAGAAGGCGGGCGGCAGTGTGGCGCTGCCGAAGCAGGCACTGGCCGGGATGGCCTGGCAGGGCTACTTCCACGACACCGAGAACAACGTCTTCGGCATCCACCAACCGGATCCCGAGGCGAAGTAGCGGTCTGTACGGGACAACCCCTCGTCGCGACGAGCGGGGGCGGTCACGCCAAGGAGCTGATCCAGGACTCGTGCAGGCTCGCGTAGTGGCCACCAGTGGCGAGCAGGTCGGCGGGACTGCCGTCCTCGATGATCCTGCCGTGCTCGAGGACGAGGATGCGGTCGGCGATCTCCACGGTCGACAGCCGGTGGGCGATGATCACGGCCGTACGGTCGGCGAGCAGCGTCTGCAGCGCCCGCTGCACCGCCCTCTCCGACGGGATGTCGAGCGACGACGTGGCCTCGTCGAGGATGAGGACACGCGGGTCCGCCAGCACGGCCCGCGCGAAGACGAGCAGCTGCCTCTGGCCTGCCGACAGACGTCCGCCCCGCTTCGCGACGTCGGTGTCGTACGTGTCGGGCAGGGCCTCGATGAACGCGTGCGCCCCGACCACGCGCGCGGCCGCCTCGATCTCCTCGCGTGGGGCGCCGGGCTTGCCGAAGGCGATGTTGTCGGCGATCGTGCCGGCGAAGACGACGTTCTCCTGGGTCACCATCGTCACGGCACGCCGCAGGTCGTCGTCCGCGAGGTCGCGCAGGTCGATGCCGTCCAGTCGCACCGTGCCCGAGGTGGGGTCGTAGAACCGCGAGATGAGCTTCGCGATCGTCGTCTTGCCCGCACCCGTCGTGCCCACCAGGGCGACCGTCTGTCCTGCGGGGATGTGGAGGTCCAGGCCCGGAAGGACGGGTACCCCCGGCACGTACGAGAACTCGACCTCGTCGACGTCGAGCGCCCCGCGGGCCTGGGGCAGGGGCACGGGCTCGGCTGGCTCAGGCACGCCGTCCTCCTGCTCGAGGACACCGGACAGCTTCTCCAGCGCGGAGATCGCCGACTGGAACGAGTTGTAGAACTGCGAGATGTCCTGCATCGGCTCGAAGAACTGCCGCAGGTACAGCAGGAACGCGGCGAGGACACCTACGGTCATCGACCCGTTCAGCACGAACAGGCCGCCGACGAGCAGGACGATGCCGATCGCCGTGTTGCCGATGATGCGGATGCCTGGCTGGAAGACCGCGAACAGCCGGAAGGTGCGTACGTTGATGGCCCGGAACCGGTCCGCCAGGTCCATGAACAGGTCCTGGTTGCGCGGCTCGCGGCGGTACGCCTGCACGGCCTTGATGCCGGTCATCGTCTCGACGAACTGCACGATCACCATCGCGGACGCTTCCCGGACCGACCGGTAGTTCGTCGCCGACTCCCGGCGGAACCAGCGGAGCAGCAGCACCACGAACACCATCGAGCCGAGGCACATGAGCCCGAGCCGCCAGTCGAGCAGCAGCAGCATGACGCTCACGCCCACGATCGACAGGACCGCGTTGACCAGCCCGTCGAACCCGCCCTGGAGGAGCTCCGCGATGGCATCCATGTCCGACGTGAGCCGCGAGACCGCTCGACCCGACGTGTACGAGTCGTGGAAGGCCACGTCGAGCCGGAGGAACTTGCGGAAGACGCGGCGGCGCAGCTCGAGCAGCACGTCCTGGCCGATGCGGCCCGAGAGCCGGAGGAAGTAGATCCGGGTGACGGTCTGGACGGCGACGGCGAGGACCATGAGGGCCACGACGAGGACGAGCGTCGCTGGGGACCCGCCGGCGAGCAGGGGCGGGACGCCGAAGTCGATGCCGCGCTGCACGAGCCAGGGCGCTGCGAGCCGCGCCAGGTTCTCCACGACGACGGCCACGACGAGGACGCCGATCGAGGTGCGGTACGGACGGAGCAGGTCGCTCAGCAGGGCACGACTGCGCGCGACGAGCTTGATCCCGGCGCGCTCGCTCAGCGCCTCGCGCTGCTCGGCCGCGACGCCGCGCCACTCCAGGTCGCGAGCCGTCTCGTCGCTGCGGTCGACCGACGCGGCGTCCGCGCCGACCGAGGTGTCCTGCGAGGTCACTGCGCCACCTCCCGCTCGAGCTCGTCCAGCTGGGACTCGGCGTCGAAGGAGGCGCTCAGCAGGTCGCGGTACTCGGGCACGGTCTCCAGCAGGTGGCTGTGCGTGCCGACGTGCGTGATGGTGCCGTTCTGGAGAAGCGCGACCCTGTCCGCGAGCATCACCGTCGACGCCCTGTGCGCGACGACGAGGCCCGTCACCCCGACGAGCACACGCTTCAGCGCCTCCTCGACCAGGGCCTCGGTGTGGATGTCGAGCGCGGAGAGCGTGTCGTCGAGCACGAGGACGCGCGGCTTGACGAGGATCGCCCGGGCGAGCGCGAGCCGCTGCCGCTGGCCGCCCGACAGGCTCATCCCCTGCTCGCCGATCCGGGTGTCGAGTCCCCAGGGAAGGTCGTGCACGAAGCCGGCCTGCGCGGTGTCCAGCGCCTCACCGATCTCGTCGTCCGTCGCGTCGGGCCGACCCAGGGTGAGGTTCTCCCGGACCGACATCGAGAACAGGGTGGGATCCTCGAAGGCCGTCGCGACGATGCTCCGCAGGTTCTCCAGCTTGAGCTCACGGATGTCGACGTCGTCGATGGTGATGCGTCCGGCCGTGACGTCCACGAGGCGGGCGACGAGGGACGTCAGCACGGTCTTGCCCGAGCCCGTACCGCCCACGATGCCGATGGTCTCGCCCGCCCGGATGTGCAGGTCCAGGCCGTGGAGGACGTCCTCGGAGGCATCCGGGAAGCGGTAGGAGACGTCGTGGAACACCACCTCCCCGCGGGGTGCCTCGAGGTGCAGGGGCCCGTCGGCGATGTCCTCGTGGGCGTCGAAGATCTCGGTCACGCGGTCGGCCGCGGTCATCGCGTCCTGCGTCATGGACAGCAGGAAGCCGAGGGCCGCGACCGGCCAGATGAGCGACAGCATCATCGTGATGAACGCGACGAGCGTGCCGAGCGTGAGGTGGTGCTGCGCGGCCGCGAACGCGCCGATCGTGAGTACCGCGACCAGCGCGAGGCCGGGGATCACCTCGAGGAACGTCCAGAACCTGCTCGTGTTGCGCACCCGGGCGAGGTTCGTCTCGTACAGCGTCGTCGCACGCCGGTCGAACAGGTCGTAGACGAGCCGGGAGCGGCCGAACGCCTTGATGACGCGTACGGACTGCATCGACTCCTCGACCGTGCTCGCCACGTCGCCCGTCTGGTCCTGGATCCCGCGCGACAATCGCGTGTACGTCCGCTCGTTGACGAGGCACACGAGGACGACCGGCACCGCGGCCACCCCGACGACGAGGCCCATCGGCCAGTACAGGTTCAGCAGCAACGCCGTGACCACGAGGATCTGGAGCAGGTTCATGACGATCATGAGCAGGCCGAAGCCGATGAAGCGCCGCATCGTCGACAGGTCGTTCATGATGCGGCTCAACAGCTGGCCCGACTCCCACCTCGCATGGAAACCCCACGGGAGCCTCTGCAGCTTCGCGTACATGTCGAGCCTCACGCCCGTCTCGGACCCCAGCGTCGCGATCGCCACGACCCAGCGCCGGAGGAACGAGAGGCCCCCCTCGAGCAGGCCCAGCCCGAGGGCGACCATGCCGAGCGCGAGGACGCCCTGCCGGTCCCCCGAGGCGATCGGGCCGTCGATGAGGCGGCGCGTGACCAACGGCACAACGATCGAGATCACCGTGCCGCCCAACGCTGCGAGGAACATCGCGACGAAGCGTCCCCGGTAGGGCCGGATGTACGGCGCGAACCGCAACAGCGACGTCAAGGGCACCCGCCGCTCGGGCGCAGGACGCAAGGACGGCGGCCGAGTCAGCGTGTCGCCGTAGAGAACCCGAACGCGCTTGCTCGCGCTCATGGGTCCGGAACGCATGACATGTCCTTCGTGTGATGGGGGAGTGGAGGGCCTCTCGGCAGCCTAGACCCGCGCTGCAACCGTTTCACCTGGCACTGACAGAACCGGAAATGCGCTGGCGGTCGGCGCTCGCGCTCCATACCCTCGTGGAGCCCCGCGACACAATGGCGTGGGAGCAGGTCCACGACGCAACGACGCCCGCACCGGTCCGTCGCGGTCTCGAGAGTGAGGCCGCACGGCCACGATGCTGGCGTCGCCGCCGTCCAGCCGTCAGACTCTGCCCCAGGACGCCCGATTCCGCAGCCAGCGGAAAGGAGGAACCGCGATGAGCCAGGTCGTGCTGCTCAACGCGTCGTACGAGCCACTGGGTGGCGTCACGTTCCGTCACGCCATCGGCATGCTCGTGCGCGGTGTGGCCACCGTCGAGGAGCAGGACGGGGTCCTCACGTTCGGCCCCTTTCCGCGACCGAGGGTCATCCGGCTCGTGCGCTTCGTCGCCACGACCTGGCTGTACAAGCCGGCTGGGTTCTCCAAGCCGGGCGTCCTCGCGCGCGACCGGCGCACCTGCGCCTTCTGCGGCGGCTACGCGACGACCGTCGACCATCTCCGTCCCAAGTCGCAGGGCGGGGCGAACTCGTGGCTCAACTGCGTCGCCGCGTGCAAGGCGTGCAACGGGCGCAAGGCCAACAGGACGCCGCACGGCGCGGGCATGAAGCGGCTGCACTGCACGCCGTACGTGCCGCGCGTGATCGACCTCATCAACGCCGCCTGACCCGGGCAGGTTCTCGCCGTTCATGTCCTTGAGGGAGTACGCCTGCTGCAGCTAGGGGTCTGGACGAGCGCCTTAGCATCGTCACGTGAGGTGGGTGGCGCTCGTCCCCCTGGCACTGGCCCTGTCCGGATGTGCCGCGACACAGCACGTGGCCGCCACGGCGGACGGGGTCCTGGACCTCGACGGCGCTGTGCAGCTGCCCGTGGGGGGGACGGTCACGCGGACGGACTCGCCCGATCCGGGCTGCGCCACCGCGGTGTACCGCCTCCACACCACGGCCGGCGACTACGAGGCCACCGCCC
>DASSQF010000343.1:0-3083 GCA_035702685.1 Propionibacteriaceae bacterium | reverse complement strand
AGCAGATCGCCAACCTCGACGCGCAGTACCACTTCATCGCGAGGCTCACCGACTTCCTCACCAACGGCAGCCTGCTCAACGCCCTCTGGAACGGCCTGCTGGGCGCCGGTGCCCTCGTCGTGAACACCCTCTTCTCGCTCATCGTCACGATCGTGCTCACCGCGTACTTCCTCAGCAGCCTGCCCCAGATCAAGACCACGATCTACCTCTTCTCGCCGGGCTCCCGCCGTCCCAGGGCGAAGTACCTCGCCGACGAGATGTTCACCCGCATCGGCGGCTACGTCACCGGGATGACGATCGACGTGCTCATCGCGGGAGTGGTGTTCTTCATCTTCCTGTCGTTCGTGGGCCTGCCGCAGTACGCGCTCGCGCTGGCGTTCATGGTCGCGCTGCTCACGTACATCCCCCTCATCGGCGGCATCACGAACATCGTCATCGTGAGCCTCATCGGGCTCTCGGTGAGCCCCACCGTCGGGGTGATCTGCCTCGTGTTCTGCATCCTCTACCAGCAGTTCGACACGTACTTCACCCAGCCTCGCCTCATGGCACGTCAGGTGAAGGTGCCGGGGGCGCTGGTGGTCGTGGCGGCTCTGGCCGGCGGCACGACGCTCGGCATCCCGGGCGCGCTCATGGCCGTACCTGTGGCGGCCGCGCTGCTGCTGATCTACCGCGAGGTGGTACTGCCCGCTCTCGACGCGCGATGAGCGGTCAGAAGAGGCGTCCTTCGCTGCTGTCGAGGCCCCGCAGCGCGTCGTAGTCGACGGTGACGACGGAGATCCCCCGGTCGGCGGCGAGGACCCTGGCCTGCGGCTTGACCTGCTGCGCCGCGAGCACCCCGCTGAGGCTCGAGAACCGCGGTTCGCGACGCATCAGCTCGAGGTAGCGCGTCAGCTGCTCCACGCCGTCGATCTCGCCGCGCCGCTTCACCTCGATGGCGACGTAGCCGCCGGCTGCGTCGCGGCACACGAGGTCGACGGGACCGATCGGCGTGTAGTACTCGCGCTGGACGAGCGTCCAGCCGTCCCCGAGCGCCGACGGGTTCTCCGCGAGGAGTGCCTGGAGGTGCTTCTCGACCCCGTCCTTCTGCAGGCCCGGGTCCACGCCCAGGTCATGGCTCGAGTCGTGCAGCACCTCCGCTATGGCGATCTGCAGGGTGTCGCCGGACGCGTTGCGCACCTCCCACACCTCGCTCACGACCTTGTCGAGGTCCGCCGTCGTCGCCGCGAGGTCCTCGGGCGCCGTCCGTACCGTCAGCGTGCACGGGGCGCTCATCCAGTTGAGCGGCTTGTACGCCTTGTCGTCGGCGTGGACCGACACGGACCCGTCCGCCTTCACGACGAGGAGGCGCGGCGCCATCGGCAGATGGGCGGTGAGCTTCCCGGCGTAGTCGACCTGACAACGAGCGATCACGAGGCGCACCCGGACACCGTACTGGCAGGTGCGCCATGTCGCGACGCCCGTCCGTACAGGCGGCGCTGGGAGACCGGGCTCAGGGGGTGCCGTCGAGGCGGACGAACGTGTAGCCGTGATCGAGGTACCACTGGATGATCTGAGGCAGCGCGGCGACCGTGTTCCCCCGGAAGGGGCTGATGACCGAGTCCGGCTCGTGGCTCGCCTTGCCGGAGTGGAGCAGCACGATCGGGTGGTCCTGCCCCTCCGCCCTCGTCGCGTTCGCCACGATCGTCGCGGTCGCGGCGGCGGTCACCGTGCCGGGCTGCTTCCAGTCGAGACCGTCCACGGACCAGATGACCGGCGTGAGACCGAGGGAGTCGGCGGCCTCCACGACGTGGTCGACGAAGCCCCCGGGCGGACGCACGAAGCAGACGGGTTGGTGGGTCAGGGACGTCAGCTGCGTCCGCGTGCGGGCGAACTGGTCGGTGAGGTAGGCGGCGCTCCACCCGCCCAGCACCTCCCGCGGGTACAGGTGGTCCCATGAGTGGTCTTCGACGAGGTTCCCCTGGTCAGCCACGTACCGGCTGACGGCAGGGCTGGCCGCCGCGTGGAGTCCCGTCTCGAAGAAGGTCGCGTGGATGCCGTAGTGCGTGAGGATCGGAACGATGTCCCGGTCCGCCGGAGCGGGCCCGTCGTCGAACGTGAGGGCGACCGTGCGGCCGGTCCCCGGCGCGTCCGTCACGAGCTGGGCGGGCGGCTGGGGACAGGGGCCCTGTGCACTGGCGGTTGCGGTGGCGCTCGGCGTCGTGGCGCTGGTCGACGGCGGGGCGGAGGAGACCGTCGGGGACGCTGGGGTAGTCGTCGACGGAAAGTCGGCAGAGGCCGACGGCGTGGTGGTGGTCATCGGGTACGGAGGCCGGATCGCGCAGCCCGACAGCGTCGCGGCGACAGCCAGCGAGACCACCGCGCACCTCACGAGCGGGTGCGCTCCAGGGGCTCCCCTCACCCCGCGAACGTCCACAGCCACAGGGTAACGGGGTCCTGATCCGGCGGCCCCACGCCGGTCCGTACGTGCCGGAGCGGGTATCGTCGCGGGCATGGCCCGCCGCCCCAGCAAGCACCTCCGAGCGCCGAGACCACTCGGCGCCGGGCACGCGACGAGCGCGGTGAAGAGCGACGGTCGCTGGATCGTACGGAGCGTCCCGGGCGCCGCCGCGACGAAGCCGTACCGCTGTCCCGGCTGCGACCACCCTGTCGCCGTCGGTACCCCGCACGTCGTGGCGTGGCCCAGCACGCCCGAGCTCGGCCTCGAGCGCGCGGTGGACGCGCGTCGCCACTGGCACACCGCGTGCTGGGACCGACGCCCGTGACGCTCGCGGTGACACGGGTCGGCGACGGTCCCCTCTCGTACGTGTTCCTCCACGGCCTGCTCGGCCAGGGGAAGAACTGGTCGACGATCGCCAAGGCACTCCTCCCCGCGTGCAGCCTCCTCGTCGACCTGCCCAACCATGGCCGTTCGCCCTGGTCGGAGGAGGTGTCGTACGAGGCCATGGCCGACGCCGTCGCCGAGCTACTCACCGCTACGGAGACCGGCCCGGTGACGCTGGTCGGGCACTCCATGGGCGGCAAGGTCGCCATGCTGGTGGCGCTGCGCCACCCCGCGCTCGTCGCCCGCCTCGCCGTCGTGGACA
>DASSQF010000342.1:0-2789 GCA_035702685.1 Propionibacteriaceae bacterium | reverse complement strand
CGCGAGGCTGCTCGCCATCCCGGTCATGGCGGACGACGGGGTGGTGGCCGAGTCGGGCCTCATGGTGACGCTGTCCGCACTGCTCTACCGGCACATCGACGGCGTGCTCAACGACCGTCCCGACCTCGTCGTCGACGTGCTGAACCTGTCGCTCGGCTACTACCACGAGGACGCCGAGGACATCGCCTTCGACGGCCCCTTCGCCTCGTTGCTCGCCGACTTCGGCCGGTGGGGCGTCGCGGTCGTCGCCTCCGCGGGGAACAGCGCGACGACGCGTCCCATGTACCCGGCGGCGTTCGCGGCGGCGCCCGACGACCCGTCCCGAGTGCCTCAGGCCACCGTCGGCGCCCTCAACGCGGACGGCTCGTCCGTCGCCTACTTCTCCAACGCGGGTCCCTGGGTCACGACGCACCGCATCGGCGCATCGCTCGTGAGCACCGTCCCCACGACCCTCTCCGGCGATGCCCAGTCGGCCGCCGCCCTCACGTACATGGGACTGCACCGCGCGACGCCGGATCCGGACACGTACGCGTCGGGCTTCGCGACCTGGTCGGGCACGTCGTTCGCGGGCCCTGTGCTCGCGGCGGACATCGCCCGGGCGCTGCTCGACGAGGAGGACCTCACGGCCGTCGACCGCGACAGCTTCGTGGCCAGGGGCCGTCGCATCGTCGAGAAGGTGCGGGCGCAGGGGGTGACGTCATGACGGCACGTGAGGTCGAGACGTCGCTCACCGCACGCGCGGCGACAGCGTTCACCGAGTACCGCGAGGGCGACCTGCAGGCGCTGCACCGCCTCGTCGCCGCGGTGACGCCGGTCCTCTGGCACGTCGCCCGTTCGTGCGGTCTGTCACAGCAGAACGCCGAGGACACCGTGCAGACGACGTGGCTGAAGCTGGTCGAGCACGCGGACGGGATCATCACTCCCGAGGCCGTCCTCGGCTGGCTGTGCACGACGACCAAGCGGGAGGCCTGGCGGGTCCAGCGCCTCGCTCGTACGGTCGACCCGGTCGAGGAGCCGGAGCGCGACCCGGTCGACGAGACTCCTCACGACCCCGCGCAGGTCGCAGCCTTGAACGACGAGGCCCGTCGCCTGTGGGGACACTTCGTGACCTTGTCACCACGTTGTCAGCAGATCCTGAGGGTCGTGTGCATGGGGGGCGCACCCGACTACGCGGGACTCGCGGAGGCCATGGGAGTTCCGATCGGCTCGATCGGACCCACCCGCGGCCGCTGCCTCGCCGCCCTCCGCCGTGCCCTACTCGACGACCCGCACTGGAGCCTGACATGACCGAGCTACCCGACGACCCCATGGACGACATCGACCTCGCCGTCCTCGAGGCCCTCCACCGCACGCTGGCGATCGCCGACCCCGTCCCGGCCCACCTGGTGGGCGAGATCGAGTTCAGCCTCTCGCTCGCGGCGATGAACGCCGAGCTGGCGCTGCTCGCCGACGACACCGTGGGCGTCCGCGCGCCGACCGCCGAGAGCGCGGACTCGGTGACGTTCACGAGCAGCACGATGACGCTCATGGTGGTCATCGGCCGCGACGACGGCGAGCTGCGCATCGATGCCTGGGTCTCGGGCGGCGGCATCACCGTGGAGCTCATCCAGGGAGCGGACCGCACGCCGGCGGTGAGCGACGTCAACGGCCGGGTGAGCTGGTTCCCGGTCCAGCCGGGTCTCGCCCGGTTCCTCATCTCTCCGCTCACTGCGGGCGGTCGCCCGGTCATCACGCCCGCGATCGAGCTCTAGGAGCGTCTTGGCGTCCACCACCCCGCCCACGACGTCCGGTACCTCCCGGACCATCGACCGTGCCCGCGAGCTGTACGAGGAGGCACGCGGGGAGATTGCCGCCTACGCCATCGAGCGTGCGACGTCGCGACTCGACGAGGCGGCGGCGGCACTCGGCGACGACGCGTCGCTCGAGGCGTCGGAGCTGCGGCTCCGCATCGCGATGTCACGGACGTGGGGATCGTTCGCCCGTGACCCGGAGGGCACGCAGGCGGAGCTCGAACGCGTCGCCGTGGATGCCGCGAGCCTCGGACTCGACCATCTCGTCCCGCTCGCGATGCTCCAGCAGGGTGTGCTGTGGACGCGTCTCGGCGAGCACGTCCGAGCTCTCGCCGCGCTGGAGCGGATCGGGCCGTACGAGGACCTGCTCACGGTGGACGACCGCGTACGGCTGCTCATCAACCGCGGGACCACCGCATCGCTGCTGCTGAAGACGCAGGCCGCGTCGGCCGACCTTGCCGCCGCGGCGGACCTGGCACGGGAGGCCCACCTCGACCGGTTCGCGTACATGGCGCTCCACAACCGAGGGTTCGTCGAGTTCCTCCGCGGTGACCTCCCGGCCGCACTGCGCCTCATGGACGAGGCCGACCGGCTCGACGCGCCCGTCGACCGCGGCATCGCCCACCTCGACCGGGGGCGCGTCCTCATCGAGGCCGGCCTGGTGACCGACGCCTGGGAGACGTTGCAGACCGCCCGGACGAGCCTGGCCGAGGCAGGGCTGGAGACGGAGGCCGACGAGGTCGAGCTCGACCTCGCCCGGTGCGAGGTGCTCCTGACCAGGGGTGACGACGCCGTAGCGCGCGTCACACCGCTCATCGACAGGTTCGCCGCACGTGCCGCGAGGTTCCGCGAGATCGAGGCGCGCGTGCTGCGGGCGGAGGCGCTGGCGTTCCGGCAGGCACCCGAGGAGTCGGCTGAGGCGGAGGCGCTGGCGCGCGACGCGGCTGCCGTGGACCGCCGCCTCGGTCAGGTCGCCGAGGTCCTGCTCGCGGAGAGCCT
>DASSQF010000341.1:0-4017 GCA_035702685.1 Propionibacteriaceae bacterium | reverse complement strand
TCACGCTGTCGGGGTCCAGGCCGGTCGCGAGGGACGTCATGAGCCGCGCGAGGGCCGATGCGGTCACGGAGTTCGTCGTTCCGGCCGCCTCACCCGCGTCGTCGCCGATGAGCCGGTCCACGCGGAGCTCCGCGGCGAGCCCCAGGTCCTCCATGGTTCGGCGGACGGCCGCGAACCCGATGCGCTCCATGATGAGGTCGGTGGCGATGTTGCTCGACGCCGTGACCATCCTGTCGGCGAGGTCCAGGAGGTCGACCTCGGTGCCCAGCCTCTCCCAGGTCTCGTCGTCCTGGTCGCCCGACTGGTCCAGCCGGAACGTGCCGCCGGCGGTGCTGGGGAACTCGTCGTGGACGAGGACGGAGCCGTGCGCGGCCGGCACCCGGGCCGTACGGCCATGCAGCAGGGCCACGAGCACGGCCAGCTTGATCGTGCTCGCGGGGTAGTGACGCACGTGCGCGTCGCGTGCGGCGACCAGGGCGTCGCCGGATCGGAGCTCCAGGGAGAAGAGGCCGGTACGGTCGCGGAGGACGTCGTCCCAGGCGCGCTCCAGCTGCGCCGACAGGTCCGCGTGGGGCGCCGTCACGCGAGGAGCTCGGCGAGCGCGGCGAGCGCCCGGTCGACCTCGTCGGCGGTGCTGTACGGCGCGAGACCGAGCCGCAGGGCACCGTCGTCGTCGATGCCGAGCCGCCGGTACGGCTCGTACGCGTAGAACTGGCCTGACGGCGCGAGGACGTCCCGGGTCGCGAGGTGCTCGTACGCGTCCCGGCAGCGCCGGCCGGGCAGGCTGACGAGCAGCGTCGGCGTGCGCCGGGCAGCGTTGGAATGCACGACGACACCGGGAAGGGCTCGCAGCCCGGCCTCCAGGCGCTCGCGCAGCGCGAGCTCGTGCGCGTCGATGGCGGCGAAGGCGCGGCAGAGCCTTTCCCGCCGCGTCGTCGCGTCCCCGGGGTCGATCGCGGCGAGGAAGTCGACGGCCGCCGTGGCGCCGGCGAGCGTCTCGTAGGGGAGTGTGCCCAGCTCGTACCGCTCCGGCACGTCCGTCGTCGACGGGAGCAGCTTGTCGGGCCAGAAGCGGGCGAGGAGGTCCGGTTCGGCGGCCAGGACGCCGCAGTGCGGGCCGAGGAACTTGTACGGGCTGCAGACGACGACGTCCGCGCCGAGGGCGTCGGGCTCGACGAGCTCATGGGCGGCGAAGTGGACCGCGTCGACGTACACGAGCGCCCCGACGGCGTGCGCCGCATCGGCGACGGCACGTACGGGCGGGATCGTCCCGAGGAGGTTCGACGCGGCCGTGATCGCGACGAGCCGGGTGGCGGGCGTGATCGCCGTGTCGACGGTCGAGAGGTCGAGCTCACCCGTGTTCGGCTCGATGTCGAGCCACCGTACGGTCGCGCCGGCTGCCTCGGCCGCCTGCACCCAGGGCCGTACGTTGCCGTCGTGGTCCAGGCGGGAGACGACCACCTCGTCGGCGGACGTCCAGGTCTTGGCGATGGCCCGTGACACGTCGTACGTGAGGGCGGTGGCGCTGCGCCCGTACACGATGCCGTTCGCAGGTACCCCGAGGAGGTCGGCGTACGCGGAGCGGAAGGCTGCCACCACGGCGTCGGCGTTGCGCTCGGATCGGCCGACCGTCCCACGGTTCGACAGGGGTCCGGTGAGGGTGGCGGCGATCGCGTCGCCGACTTCACGAGGCGTCTGCGTGCCACCGGGTCCGTCGAAGTGGGCCACTCCGGAGGCGAGCGAGGGGAAGTGGTCGCGCAGCGCGGCGACGTCGTACGGCATCGGGTCTCCTGTCCGGTTCCCTCGGCAGTCTAGGGACCGCGCGGCGGAACCGCCCGAGCACCCGCGCCGGGACGGTCGGTTCACCATGTTAAGTAGGCAGACAGGATGTTCTCACGGCAGATCTGCCATGAGAACGTACAACTTCCCCACATAACATGGTGAACCGACGACGCGCCGACTCCCCCTCCGAGCCCCCTCAGGCGGGCTCGTTCCAGAGGTCGTGCCAGGTGACCCCGAGGTCGGCGAGCATCATGCGGAGCAGGGGCAGCGAGATGCCGACCACGTTGTGCGGGTCACCCTCGATGCCCGTGATGAAGGCACCGCCGTAGCCGTCGATCGTGAAGCCGCCCGCGACCGCCTCGGGCTCGCCCGTCGCTGCGTACGCCTGGATCTCCGCCTCGGTCAGGTCGGCGAAATGGACGAGCGTCTCGGCCGTACGGTTCGTGCTCTGCACCGTACCGCCCGTGGCGACGATGACGTGGTGGCCCGTGACGAGCAGCCCCGTCTGCTGGGCGAGGCGGCCCCACAGCTCGACAGCGTTCTCGGGGGTGCCCGGCTTGCCGTACACGCTCCCGTCGACCTCGAGCAGCGAGTCGCACCCGACGACCACGACGTCGTCGGCGGGAAGCACCTCCTCGGCGACCGACTCGGCCTTGCGGCGGGCGAGCTCGCTGACGAGCTCACGGATGTCGTCGGCCTCCACCAGCGACTCGTCGATGTCGGACACCACGACGGTGGGATGGACTCCCGCTCGCCTCAACGTGTCGAGGCGGGCCGGCGACGCGGACGCGAGGACCAGGCGCATCAGCGCTTGCCGAAGAGACCACCGAGGATCTCGTCGACGATGCTGCCGCCGCTCTGCGGGTTGGCCTGCTGGTCCGCTGGGGCATGGTCCTCCGGCTGGGCCTCCGGCCCCGGGGAGGGTGTGTCGTCCACGGAGAGGGAGCCGGCATCACCCACGGGTGTCGGGTTGACGACGCTCCCGCCTTCCTGAGCGGGCGTCGAGTCCGCGGTCGGCAGCTGTCCCGGGTCGGTCGGGTAGGGGCCGGCGGGTGCCTGCGCGCCGCCGAGGATGCTCCCCAGGCCGCCTCCCGAGAGGATTCCTCCGAGGATGCTGCCCAGGACGCCGCCGCTGCCCGGCTGCTGCTGGCCGCCGCGCAGCCTCGACGACAGGTAGGCCAGCACGATCGGGGCGAGGATCGGGAGCAGCCTGTTGACGACGCTGCCGTCGACGCCGGTCCTCTGGCCGAGGGCGTGTCCGAGCTGGGTCGACTGGTCGCCGAAGATGTGCTGGACGATCTTCGCGCCGTCCTCGGTGTCCACACCCGCCAGGTCGACCTGTCCGGACCCGAGCAGTCCGGACGAGCCGTGCTGGTCGAGCGCCGCGCTGATCGCATCCTCCTGGCCCTGGTCGGCGTTGTGCGCGAGTCCTCCGACGAGGGAGGGGATGGCCGCGGCAGCAGCGCGGGCCACCGTCGGCTCGTCCACGCCGAGCTGCGCAGCGAGCTGGGGGATCGGGAGCTGGCCGAGGATCTCCTCGACGGCTGGACTGCTCACGGTGCATCCTTCCGGTTCAGGCGGCCTGGGAGGCGGTCACCAGCGGTACGTCGACCGCCACGCGTCACGTCCGAGTCTCACAGGCTCACGGACGACACGCCAGTACGACGCCCAGGACATGGGCGGCATCCCGCCCCGGTCCTTGGCGCGGCCGGCCTCGGACATCCGCGCCCCCAGCACGGCCAGGACCGCTGCCAGCTCGTCGTCGCTCGGGTTGCCGCGCAGGACGGAGAACTCGGCGCTCACAGCGGGATGTTCCCGTGCTTCTTCGGCGGCATGGACTCGCGCTTGGTACGGAGCAGCCGCAGCGCCCGGATCACCGAGGCGCGCGTCTCGTGCGGGTGGATCACCTGGTCGATGTACCCGCGCTCCGCCGCGATGAACGGGTTGGCGAGCGTGTCGTTGTACTCCTGCACGAGCTCGGCGCGCTTCGCCACGGGGTCGTCCGCACCCGCGAGCTCCTTCCGGTACAGGATGTTGACCGCGCCCTCGGCGCCCATCACCGCGATCTGCGCCGTGGGCCACGCGAGGTTGATGTCGGCGCCCAGGTGCTTCGACCCCATGACGTCGTACGCCCCGCCGTAGGCCTTCCGGGTGATCACCGTGACGAGCGGGACGGTGGCCTCCGCATACGCGTAGATGAGCTTGGCCCCGCGCCGGATGATGCCGTCCCACTCC
>DASSQF010000340.1:0-2033 GCA_035702685.1 Propionibacteriaceae bacterium | reverse complement strand
CCACGCTGTTGTGGACGTACTCGACGCCGTCCTCCTTGGCCTGGGTCGTGAGGTAGCGGGCCTGGCGGGCGATCTCGTCGTCGTCGGTCACGATCGCCCCGCCGCCGCCGGTGGTCACGATCTTGTTGCCGTTGAAGCTCAAACACGCGATCGGCGCCAAGTGGCCGCACATGCGCCCCTTGTAACGCGAGCCCAGGCTCTCGCTCGCGTCCTCCACGACGGCCAGGCCGAATTCGGCGGCAAGGGCGAGGATGGGATCCATGTCCGCTGGTGTGCCGAAAACGTGGACCGGCACGATGGCTGAGACTCGACGGCCCGTCGTGCGGTTGGTGAGAACCCCGTCGCGCACCACGCACTCCTCGGACAGGAAGCTCCGCACGCCCTCGACGTCGATGTTGCAGTAGGCATCGCAGTCGACGAAGACCGGCCAGGCGTGCAGGTAGCGAACCGCGTTCACCGGGGCGATGAACGTGACGGTGGGCACGATGACCTCGTCGTCGGGCTGGACGCCGGACAGCATGAGCGAGATGTGGATCGCCGACGTGCCCGAATTGCAGGCCACGACGTGCTTGACGCCCAGATAGGACGCGAGGACCTTCTCCATCTCCCACACGAACTCGCCGTTCGCGGAGATCCAGCCGGTGGTCAGGCAGCGCGTGATGTACTCGAGTTCGCGCCCGCCGAGGGAGGGCTCGGACAGCGGGATCATGGGTGTCCTCGGGCTACGAGTTGCTGTACCGGGTCGCGTAGGGGTCGGTGATCAGCCCCGAGGCGACGGCATCCGCCACCTCCCGGATGCCGTCGCGCAGGCGCATCCGGGGCACGAACCCGAGGGCGGCGATCCGATCGAAGGACACCCGGTAGTCCCGTGGGTCCTCGGCTCGCTCCACGTAGCGGAGGCGCACCGGGATCTGCTCAGCGACCGCCTCGGCAATCGCGCGCTTCTGGTAATTCTCCTCGTCGGCGCCGACGTTGAAGACTCTGCCGGCAACCCGCCCTCGGTCCTGCTCGAGGATCATGGCCACGGCGCCGGAAATGTCGCGCACGTGGCAGTAGGGTCGCCAGAACTCCGGACCGAAGACCTCCAGCTCGCCCTTGAGCAGGGCGTCGCGGGCGAATTCGTTGATGGTGAGATCGAAGCGCGGCCGGAGGGACAGGCCGTAGACGGTCGCGAAGCGCAGGATCGTGAAGTCCAAGGCGACGGAACGGGCCAGCAGGAGCTCTTCAAACCGGACCTTGAGCTGCGCGTAGAGGCTGACCGGGCGGAGGGGAGCGTCCTCGTCGAGGACCGCATCGGCCTCCATCTTGCCGTAGTTGCTGCAGGTGGAGGCGAATACGAAGTGCCCCACGCCGTGCCGATCGCTCAGCTCGAGCAGGCTCCGAGAGCCCTCCCAGATCGTCCTGGTGGCGAGCTCCGGCTGCGCCTTGCATGCCGGATCGCCGACGATCGAGGCCAGATGGACCACCGAGTCAATCCGATGGGCCGCGAAGAGCGCCTCGAGCTCCGCGGGGACGGTGATGTCCACCTTGCGGAACGAGAAGTCGGGGTTGGACAGGAGGTCGAGGAGCGCCTCACCGCCGAACAGCAGCGCGTCCGCCGCGACCACGCGGTGGCCCCGTCCGAGCAGTTCGCGGGCGACCATCGAACCGATGTAGCCGGCACCGCCGGTGACCAGGATGGTGCTCACCAAATACTCCGCTCCCCTATCGCGACTCGCGCCAATGCCCGGGTCCGCATACTAGCAGGCGGGCTGCCCGGGTCTCCGTCGCAGACCGGAGCGATGGTGTCGCGTATAGTCCCTCGGGAGATCGAAAAGCGGGGCGAGCCTCCGCTCTGTCGGACAACCGTAGTGCGCACGCACAGCGCTCGCCCGGCCCGGGCGATGCGGCCTTGGAGGGACCTAATTCTGCTTGACGTGGGCTGCCACGAGTCGCAGCGCCCTGAGGCTCGTCGCTCGTCGCGAGAACGGCCGGTCGGCCCCACGCACGTCCTCCCGTCCCGTGGGCGACGACCTGAGGCAGGGTCCCGTGCG
>DASSQF010000339.1:0-3173 GCA_035702685.1 Propionibacteriaceae bacterium | reverse complement strand
GCCACGCGGAGAACAGCCCGTCCTCGAAGCCGGACCGGGTGACCCGCTTGAGGTACACCGCAGGGATGATCTGGTCGGTGTCGACGTTGCTGCGCCGCAGCGGCGTGACGATGCCGGTGTGGGTGGAGAAGGCGTCCATGGCGGTGTCCCCTTAGAGGTCGGCGGGAGAGCTCAGCGTGCCGCGGACGGCGGTGGCCGCCGCGACCGCGGGAGAGACGAGGTGGGTACGGCCGCCCTTGCCCTGGCGGCCTTCGAAGTTGCGGTTCGACGTGGACGCGCTGCGCTCCCCAGGGGCCAGCGTGTCGGGGTTCATGCCCAGGCACATCGAGCAGCCAGCCTCCCGCCATTCCGCGCCGGCGTCGAGGAAGACCTTGTCCAGCCCCTCGGCCATGGCCTGGAGGCGGACGCGGGCCGAGCCCGGGACGACGAGCATCCGCAGGCCGTCGGCGATCTTGCGACCCTGGATGACGGAGGCGGCGAGCCTGAGGTCCTCGATGCGACCGTTGGTGCAGGAGCCGAGGAAGACGGTGTCGACCCTGATGTCGCGCATCGGCGTGCCGGCCTCGAGGTCCATGTACTCGAGCGCGCGCTGGGCGGCGGACTGCAGGACCGGGTCGTCGAAGTCGGCCGGGGACGGTACGGACCCGCTGAGGGGGACGCCCTGGCCGGGGTTGGTCCCCCACGTCACGAACGGCGTGAGCTGGGTCGCGTCGAGCGTCACCTCACGGTCGAAGGTGGCGTCGGGGTCCGAGTACAAGGTCTTCCAGTACGCGACCGCGGCGTCCCAGTCCTCGCCCTGCGGCGCGTGCGGGCGGCCCTCGAGGTAGTCGAACGTCGTCTGGTCGGGGGCGACCATGCCGGCGCGCGCGCCCCACTCGATCGACATGTTGCAGATCGTCATGCGGCCCTCCATCGACATGTTCTCGATGGTGTCGCCGCGGTACTCGACGACGTAGCCCGCGCCACCGCCCGTACCCACCTTGGCGATGAGCGCCAGCACGACGTCCTTGGCCGTGACGCCATCTGGAAGTGCGCCGGTGATCGTCACCGCCATCGTCTTCGGCTTGGCCTGCGGCAGGGTCTGCGTGGCGAGCACGTGCTCGACCTCGGAGGTGCCGATGCCGAACGCGAGCGCCCCGAACGCGCCGTGCGTGGCCGTGTGGGAGTCGCCGCAGACGATCGTCGTACCCGGCTGGGTCACGCCGAGCTGAGGGCCGATGATGTGGACGACGCCCTGGTCCTTGTCGCCCAGGGAGTGGATCCGCAGCCCGAACTCCTCCGCGTTGCGGCGCAGCGTGTCGACCTGGAGCTTCGAGACCGGGTCGGCGATGGGCGCCGTGATGTTCAGCGTCGGCGTGTTGTGGTCCTCGGTGCAGAGCGTCAGGTCGGGCCGACGCACCGTGCGGCCGGCGAGACGGAGGCCGTCGAAGGCCTGCGGGCTCGTGACCTCGTGGACGAGGTGGAGGTCGATGTACAGCAGGTCCGGCTCACCCGGGGTGGCCGTGACCACGTGGTCGTCCCAGACCTTCTCCGAAAGGGTCCTGCCCATGAGCTCCCTCGCCCTCGTCGTGTGGCACGGGCCGCGGCTGCGGCCTTCTCTCACAGTATGGGGTTTACTGCTCGCAAAGTGAGACGCTAGTATCAGATTATGGACAACTCGAGTGGAGTGGGCGTTCTCGACAAGGCGGCCTTGGTGCTGAGCGCCCTCGAGTCAGGGCCGACGACCCTGGCCGGACTGGTCAGTGCGACCGGTCTCGCGCGCCCCACCGCGCACCGCCTCGCCGTAGCACTGGAACATCACCGCCTCGTGAGCCGCGACCTTCACGGCCGGTTCGTCCTCGGGCCCCGCCTCACCGAGCTCGCCTCCGCGGCCGGCGAGGACCGCCTGCTGGCGACCGCCGGTCCCATTCTTGCTCGCCTCCGCGACATCACGGGCGAGTCCGCTCAGCTGTTCCGGCGGCAGGGCGACATCCGCGTCTGCGCCGCGGCCGCCGAGCGCCCGTCAGGACTCAGGGACACCGTGCCCGTCGGCTCGCAGCTCACGATGAGCGCGGGCTCGGCGGCTCAGGTGCTCCTGGCCTGGGAGGAGCCGGAGCGCATCCAGCGCGGGCTGCAGGGCGCGAACTTCTCGGCCGTCGCCCTGGCCGCCGTACGGCGCCGCGGCTGGTGCCAGTCGGTCGCCGAACGCGAGGCGGGCGTCGCCTCGGTCTCCGCCCCCGTCCGCTCGCCCTCCGGCAAGGTCATCGCCGCGGTGAGCGTGTCCGGCCCCATCGAGCGTCTCACCCGCCAGCCGGGCCGCCTCCATGCGGCGGCGGTCATGGCCGCGGCCGAGCGGCTGTCGGAGGTGCTGCGCCGGACGGGCGCCGCGGAATAGCTCCGCGGCTTCAGGTCCCCGCCGACGTCACCTGGTCGGACAGCACGCGTCCCCCTTGTCGCACTTGGAGGCAGCGTGTTGCATGGAGGCATGATCACGCTCGACCTGGCTCGGGAGCTCGCAGAGGTGGGCATGCCGTGGATCCCGATGGCGGGAGACAGGTTCGTCATCCCCGGCGGCGAGATGGAGGACGAGGTCTTCCACGTCGCCGAGATGACGATCGAGGTCCAGTCGCACCACGGCGAAGGCGTCGTGAAGTTCAACGGGACCACCGAGTGGGCCCTCGATTCGATCCCCTCGGACAGCGTGCTGTGGCTGCCGCGCGAGGACCAGCTCCGGGACGCGCTCGGCCAGAGCCTCGTGGCCCTGGAGCACGAGGGCAACGAGTGGATCGTGACGTACGCCACCGGTGAACGGCTGGACCGGGTACGTGACGCCGACGTCGAGTGCGGGTACGCGCGTGCTCTCGTCGCCGTCCTGAGCACCCACGCCCGCTGACCCGCGTGTTCGACCTCTTCGGCAGCCTCCTCGCGGGTACGGTCGAGCGGCCCGACGGCACACGGCTCGCTCTCCTCACCGCCGAGGCACCCTCACCCCGCGGACGGGTCCTCGCCGTACACGGCTTCACCGGCGCGAAGGAAGACTTCCTCTTCCTGCTGCCCGAGCTCGCGGCGAAGGGCTGGTCGGCGTCCTCCGTCGACCTGCGCGGCGTGCACCAGTCGACCTCGCCCGGCCCGTACGACCTCGACACGCTGGCCGGCGACCTCGTCGCCGTCTCTCACGACCTGGGCGCCCCCGT
>DASSQF010000338.1:0-4377 GCA_035702685.1 Propionibacteriaceae bacterium | reverse complement strand
GAAGTCGGCGCGGACGAGGGACGGTGAGCGGTGTCGGTCATGCGCCGAATCCTACGGAATCGGCCGTGAGCGCCGCGAACCCGTCCCGTCCGCAGTGCTGGCCGTCAGCTGCCGAGGTACGGGTCGATGCTCGTCGGGTCGCTCGTGAGCGACTTCGTGATGTCCTTGCCCTGGTACTGGTACACGGGGGTGCCCGTGATGCCTGCGCGGCCCGCGGCGTCGTTGGTCCCGTTCACGAACTGCAGGGTCGCCTGGGTGTCGTAGCACTTCTGGAAGCCGGCGAGCTTGTCTCCCGTGACCCCGAGCTGGGTGGGGATCGTGGTGCGGAGCAGCTCGGGGCTGAAGCCCTGGCCCTCGGTGGCCGGCTGGTTGTCGTACAGGGCGTCGTAGTACGCCTGGTACAGCCCTGCGTTGTCCGCGCACGCGGCCGCGATCGCGGAGCGGGTCGACGCGTCGTTCTTGAGGTTCGTGTCGAGGAACGTCATCGTGCGGTACTCCAGCTGGATCTTGCCGGCGTCCGCCGCCTCACGCAGCTTCGTGCCGAAGATCGTGTGGTACTGCTTGCACGCCGGGCACTGGTAGTCCTGGTAGATGACGAACAGCGGCGCCCCCGACTTCGCGACACCGGGGTTCGCGATGATCCCGGACTTGTCGCCGTTCGCGTGAGGCGGCACGGCGTTCGTGGCGCCGATCCTGTCCTTGAACGAGAAGACGGCCCAGGCGATGAGCGAGAGTGCGACGACGGCGCCGACGAGGCCCAGCCCCCACCGGAGACGCTTCGTGCGCTGAGCGGCCCGGAGCTCGGCCTCGCGCTGCTGGCGCAGCTGCTCGCGGCGGCTGACCTTCTCGGCGGCCGGGACCGACGGCTCGGGCGCGGTCTCGGGACGTGTCGTGGGCGTTCTCTTCGCGGACGCCTTCTTGCTCATGTCACTCCTCGTCGAGGTCGTCGTCGTGCACGGTCAGCGGTCCGAAGAGCCGCGTCTCCACTGAGTACGGTGTCGCGGGCCTCACGACGAGCCACACGACCAGCACGAGAAGGCCCAGGTCGCGTGCGATCTCCCAGGGGTACTGCGCGAGCGCCTTCGCCCTCTCGATCTCGCCGCCGCCACCGAAGCAGCCGCAGTCGAGCGAGTAGCCGTGGGCCCAGGCCCACGAGATGCCGACGATGAAGGCCACCTGGAGCAGGCCGGTCACGGCCGCCGCCACGCGGGTGAACAGCCCCAGCAGCAGGAGGAGCCCCACGGTGATCTCCAGGAAGGGCAGCCCGTACCCCACGAGCGCCGCGACGTCGTACGGGAGCAGCTTGTACGCGCGGACCGCGAGAACGCTGGACGGGAGGTTCGTCACCTTGAGCGCCCCCGCGACGAGCATGACGCCGCCGAGGACCACCCGGGCCGCCAGACCCACCCAGTCACGCCACGCGTGGGCGCGCCAGGAGGCGGTCGCAGACGCGGTCGAGGTGGCAGAGGACGGCACGGCAGAAGCGTACCGGGAGCCCCTGGCAGGTGCCGCCGCGCCTAGACTCTGGCCACGATGAACAACGACTCCCACGGCCGCGTCGTCGCGGACCTGCTCGCCCGTCAGCCCGAGCACCAGATCGGTCCTTCCCTCGAGCGGATCCAGCTGCTCGTCGAGCTCCTCGGAGACCCGCATCGCAGTGCGCCGGTCGTCCACATCACGGGTACCAACGGCAAGGGCTCGACGGCCATCATGATCGACGCCCTGCTGCGCGCCCAGGGCCTTCGTACCGGCAGGTACTCCTCGCCGCACCTCGTCGACGTGACCGAACGGATCTGTGTCGACGGGCGGCCCATCTCGGCCGAGATGTTCGACGCGACCTGGGAGCAGATCAAGCCCTTCGTCGAGATGGTGGACGAGCGCCGGATCGACGGCATCGCGATGACGTTCTTCGAGGTGGTCACCGGCCTGGCGTTCGCGGTGTTCGCGGACGCGCCCGTGGACGTCGTGGTGCTCGAGGTCGGGATGGGGGGCTCCTGGGACGCGACGAACGTGGCGGACGCCACCGTGGCGGTGGTCACGCCCATCGCCGTGGACCACAGCGAGTACCTCGGTACGACGCCCGCCGAGATCGCCGTCGAGAAGTCGGGGATCATCAAGCCGGGCTCCGTCGCGGTCCTCGCAGGGCAGGAGCCGGACGTCGCCCGCATCCTCGTCGAGCGGGCCGCATCGGTGGGTGCTCGCGTCGTGGCCGAGGGGATCGACTTCTCCCTCCTGGACCGGGCGCCCGGTGTCGGCGGGCAGGTGCTGCGGCTCGAGTGCGCCGGTGGGACTGTCGAGGACGTCCTGCTTCCCCTGTACGGCGTGCACATGGCGCACAACGCGGCGCTGGCGCTCGCCGCGGTGTCGGCGCTGCACGGGGACCGCCCCATCGAGGCGGAGGTGGTCACGGCGGGCTTCGGCGACGTCGTCGCGCCCGCACGGCTCGAGCGAGTCCGTACCTCGCCGCCCGTCGTCCTCGACACCGCCCACAACCCGGCCGCCGTCGACACGACCGTCAAGGCGGCAGTCGAGGCCTTCGCGTTCGCGCCGCTCGTCGTGGTCCTGGGCATCATGCGGGACAAGGACGTGGCCGGGGTCCTGGGAGCCCTCGTCGACGAGGCGGACCACGTCGTCGTGACGCAGCCCCCCGGTGCCCGGGCACTGCCGGCTGAGGAGCTCGGCGAGCTTGCGCAGGGGGTCTTCGGCGAGGACCGCGTGGTCGTACGGCCGGACGTGGCCGACGCGATCGAGGCGGCGGTCACCCTCGCCGACGAGTCCGGGCCCAGCGCTGGCGTCCTGCTCCTGGGCTCCGTCGCGCTCGCCGGACAGGCGCGGGCGCTGCTCGTGACGGAGAGGGACGACGTCCCCACGAGCGCACCGACCGTGTCGGTGACCGACGACGAGTGGGACGTGCCCGACGCGCTCGACGTCACCCGTTTCGGCGGCCGGGACTGGGGGAGCGACGCGTGACCCTTCCGCCCGGCAACCCCATGATCCGCGTCCTGCAGGTGTTCCTCCTGCTCGACGTCATCGTGTTCGCCCTCGTCATCCCGGGAATGATCCAGGTGTCCGACCGCAGCGTGCTCGTGAGCGCACTGTCGGGCGGTGGGGCGATCGTCCTCGCGCTCGCCGCGGCCGCAACACTGCGGAGGGGCACTCTCGGGTTCGCCCTGGGCTGGCTCACCCAGGTCGTCGGGATCGCGCTGGGGATCCTCGCGCCGTTCCAGCTCATCACCGGGGGAGTCTTCGCGGTGCTGTGGGTGACCACGTTCGTGCTCGGCAAGAGGCTGGCCGCGGCAGGGGCGACGTCCTGACCGGTTATGCACAGGGCGACGCGACGGGCGTCCCCAGCACCACGCCGCGGCCGGGGCGCGGGCGGTGCCGCCAGTAAGGTTTCCGACATGACCGAACGCACGCTCGTCCTCATCAAGCCCGACGCCGTCAGCCGTGGCCTGACTGGACGGATCCTCGACCGCTACCTGGCCAAGGGCTATGCGCTCGTCGCCATGGAGATGCGCACCTGCACCCCCGACCTGGCCGACGCGCACTACGCCGACCACGTCGCCAAGGAGTGGTACCCGCCGCTCCGTGCGTTCGTCACGTCCGGCCCGCTCGTGGCGGCGGTCCTCGAGGGCCCGCGCGTCATCGACGCCGTCCGTGCCATCAACGGTGCGACCGACGGCATCGCCGCCGAGCCGGGGTCCATCCGCGGCGACTGGGCGACCTCGAACCGCGAGAACCTGGTCCACGGGTCGGACTCGCCGGAGTCCGCCACGCGCGAGATCGGCATCTGGTTCCCGGAGCTGTCGTGACCGACGACGAACCCACCCCCGCCACACCCCTGTGGCGGCCGGCGGGCGCTGACGTGCCCTCGACGGACCCGTACCGGCCGTCCGGCCAGGGCGCCCCGCAGCAGCAGTACGGGCCCGACCCGTGGCCCTCTTCCCGCTACCCGGCGCCTGGTGCCGGCTTCCCGCCGCCGGCCTCCGGTTACCCGGCGCCCCGCTCCGGCTTCCCGCCGGCCCCCGGCCACCCGATGATGCCGGCGCCGGGGCAGTACCCGTCGGCGTGGCAGCCTCTCCCGCCCGTCGCGGGCGCCAAGCTCAAGCCCACCCCGCTCCCCGTGGCTCCCAAGCGCTACCACCAGTTCCTCCAGACACCGCGCCGCCGCTGGTGGAAGGTCCCCGTCGCGCTCGTCTTCGGCGGAGTGGTCTGGTTCATCGCCTCGATCGTCGTCGTCCTCCCCGCGATGTTCTACGACGTGATGCGCAGCGGTGCGCGGAGCGGGCAGCAGATAGCCGACTACCTGTCGACGTACACGCAGAGCACGACGCCGGCGTTCTTCATCGCGAACAACGTGAGCATCGCCATGATGAT
>DASSQF010000337.1:0-21315 GCA_035702685.1 Propionibacteriaceae bacterium | reverse complement strand
GCCTCGGCGGCGGCGCCATCGGCTGCCGGCTCGGCCTGCGGCTGCACCTTCTTCTCGGGCAGGATGTCGCCCTTGTAGATCCAGACCTTCACGCCGATGCGGCCGAACGTCGTCTTGGCCTCGTAGAAGCCGTAGTCGATGTCCGCGCGCAACGTGTGGAGCGGGACACGACCCTCGCGGTAGAACTCCGAGCGGCTCATCTCGGCGCCGCCCAGACGGCCCGAGCACATGATCTTGATGCCCTCGGCGCCGGAGCGCATCGCGGTCTGCTGCGCCTTGCGCATCGCACGGCGGAACGCCACGCGGGCGCTCAGCTGCTCGGCGACGCCCTGGGCGACGAGCTGCGCGTCGATCTCCGGGTTCTTGACCTCGAGGATGTTCAGCTGCACCTGCTTGCCGGTCAGCTTCTCGAGCTGCGCGCGCACGCGCTCCGCCTCGGAGCCGTTGCGGCCGATGACGATGCCCGGACGCGCGGCGTACAGGTAGATCGTGACCCGCTCGCTGCGGCGCTCGATCTCGACCGAGCTGATGCCGGCGCGCTCGAGGGTCTTGTGCAGGTAGTTGCGGATCTTGACGTCCTCGCCGACGTACGCCGCGTACTGCTTCTCGGCGTACCAGCGCGTCTTGTGGTCGGTCGTGATGCCGAGCCGGAAGCCGTTCGGGTTGACCTTCTGACCCATGCTCAGGCCTCCTTCTTCTCGCTCGTCGAGGCCTTCGGGGCCTTCTCGGTCTTCGCAGCCTTCTTGCCGGTCTTCGCCTTCGGGGCGACGACCTCGGCGCGCGGCTCGACGACGACCGTGATGTGGCTCGCACGCTTGAGGATCCGGCTGGCGGAGCCCTTGGCGCGGGGACGGATCCGGCGCATCGTGGTGCCCTCGTCGACGAACGCCTGCGAGATGAACAGGTTCTCGACCCGGAGGGCCGCGGTCTGCTCCGCGTTCGAGGCCGCCGAGGCGACGACCTTGTACACGGGCTCGCTGGCCGCCTGCGGCGCGAACTGCAGCAGGGCCAGGGCGTCGACGACGTCCATGCCGCGGACCATGTCGACGACACGCCGGACCTTCATCGGGGTCATGCGGACGTGACGCGCGATGGCGTACGAGCCGGGCCGCTCCCCGAGCAGAGCCGAGCGACGCGAGGGCCGCTGGGTTGTTTCGCTCATTGTGTGCTTCCTCTTCCCGTTACCGACGCCGCGACTTCTTGTCGTCCTTCACGTGCCCGCGGAACGTGCGCGTGGGGGCGAACTCGCCGAGCTTGTGGCCGATCATCGACTCGGTGACGAAGACCGGGATGTGCTTGCGACCGTCGTGCACCGCGATGGTGTGCCCGATCATGTCGGGGCTGATCATCGAACGGCGCGACCAGGTCTTGATCGGGTTCTTGGTGCCCTTCTCGTTCTGAGCCTCGACCTTCTTGGCGAGGTGGTCATCGATGAAGGGGCCCTTCTTCAGGCTGCGTGGCATCTCTCCTGGCTCCGATCAGCGCTTCTTGCCGGACTTGCGGCGACGGATGATGAGGCGGGTCGAGGCCTTGTTGGTGTCGCGCGTGCGACCCTCGGGCTTGCCCCACGGGCTCACCGGGTGACGGCCGCCGGACGTCTTGCCCTCGCCACCACCGTGCGGGTGGTCGATCGGGTTCATCGCCACACCACGGACGGTCGGGCGAACGCCCTTCCACCGCATGCGGCCGGCCTTGCCCCAGTTGATGTTGGACTGCTCGGAGTTGCCGACGGTCCCGATCGTCGCGCGGCACCGCACGTCCACCATCCGCATCTCGCCCGAGGGCATGCGCAGCGTGGCGAAGCGGCCCTCGCGGGCGACGAGCTGGATCGACGCGCCGGCCGAGCGGCCGAGCTTCGCGCCGCCGCCGGGCCGGAGCTCGACGGCATGCACCTGGGTGCCGACGGGGATGTTGCGGAGCGGGAGGTTGTTGCCCGGACGGATGTCCGCGCCCTCCCCGGCCTCGACGGCCGTGCCCTGCGTCAGGCCGAGCGGCGCGATGATGTAGCGCTTCTCGCCGTCCGCGTAGTGGAGCAGCGCGATGCGGGCGGTGCGGTTCGGGTCGTACTCGATGTGAGCGACCTTGGCCGGCACGCCGTCCTTGTCGTAGCGCTTGAAGTCCACGAGACGGTAGGCCTGCTTGTGGCCGCCGCCGATGTGGCGGGTGGTGATGCGGCCCTGGTTGTTGCGTCCGCCCGTCTTCGGCTTCGGCGAGAGCAGCGACTTCTCGGGCGTGCTGCGCGTCACCTCGACGAAGTCGGCGACGCTCGAGCCACGGCGACCGGGTGTCGTCGGCTTGAACTTACGAATACCCATGACTTGTGTTCGTCCTTACTCGTCAGGCCTGAGCGAACAGGTCGATACGGTCGCCGTCGGCCACGGTCACGATGGCGCGCTTGGTGTCGGGACGGCGACCCGTCCCGTACCGCGTCCGACGCTTCTTGCCCGCACGGTTGATCGTGTTGACGCCCGTGACCGAGACCTTGAACACCTTCTCGACCGCGATCTTGATCTCGGTCTTGTTCGCCGACGGGTCGACGAGGAACGTGTACTTGTTCTGGTCGAGCAGGGCGTAGCTCTTCTCGCTGACCACCGGCGCCAGCAGGACGTCGTGGTAGTCGCGGATCTTCAGGGCGTCGCTCACTTGCCTGCCTCCTCGTCGGTGGCCTTCTTGGCCTTCTTGGCCTTCGGCTCGGCGGCCTTGTCGTCGTCCGACGTCTTCTCGGCCTTCGGCGCCTTCTCCGCCTTGGCGGGCTTCTCGGCCTTGGCCGGCTGCTCCGCCTCGCTGGTCTCGACGGCCTCGGCCTCGGTGGACGTGGCGACGGCCTTGGTGGACTTGCCGCCCTGCGGGCCGTTCACGAACGCATCGAGTGCCTTCGTCGTGAAGACGACCGACTCGTTGACGAGCACGTCGTACACGTTGAGCTGGTCGACGGCGATCGCGTGGACACCCGCGACGTTACGCAGGCTGAGCCAGGCGATGTCCTCGTCGCGGTGCAGGACCACGATCGCGGAGCGGTAGTCGCCGATCGCCGCGAGCGAGGAGAGGGCCGCCTTCGTCGAAGGCAGCTCGCCGGGGACGAGGCTGTCGAGCACGAAGAGCTTGCCGTCACGCACCCGGTCCGAGAGCACCCCGCGCAGCGCGGCGGCGATCATCTTCTTGGGCGTGCGCTGGGCGTACGAGCGCGGCTGCGGGCCGTGGACGGTGCCACCGCCGACCCACTGGGGGGCGCGGCGCGAACCCTGACGGGCGCGGCCGGTGCCCTTCTGGCGCCACGGCTTGATGCCACCGCCGGAGACCTCGCCCCGGGTCTTGGTGGCGTGCGTGCCCTGGCGGGCAGCGGCCTGCTGGGCCACGACCACCTGGTGGATCAGGGGGATGTTGGCCTGGACGTCGAACAGGTGAGCCGGGAGCTCAGCCGAGGTCTTGGAGCCGGCGCCGAGGACGTCGACCTTCACGGTCTCGCTCATGCGTTGCCACCCTTCTTCGCGGCGGAGCGGATGACGACGAGCGAGCCCTTGGGGCCGGGGACGGCACCCTTCACGAGGATCAGCCCGCGCTCGGCGTCGATCGCGTGCACGGTCAGGTTCTGGATCGTCTTCTTCTGCACGCCCATCCGGCCGGCCATCTTCAGGCCGGGGAAGACGCGGGACGGCGTCGACGACTGGCCGATGGAGCCCGGCGAGCGGTGCTTGCGGTGGACACCGTGGGCAGCGCCCAGGCCCTTGAAGCCGTGGCGCTTCATGACACCGGAGGTGCCCTTGCCGCGGGTGACGCCCGTCACGTCGACGATGTCGGCGGCGGCGAAGACGTCGCTCGTCACCTCCTGGCCGAGCGTGTACTCGCTGGCGTCGCTCGTCCGGAGCTCGAGCAGGTGGCGGCGAGGCGTGACGCCCGCCTTCTCGAAGTGGCCGGCGTCCGGCTTGTTGACCGAGGTGGCCTTCACGGCGCCGAAGCCGAGCTGTACGGCGGAGTAGCCGTCCTGCTCAGGCGTGCGGACCTGCGTGACCACGCAGGGACCGGCCTGGATCACGGTCACGGGGACGACCCGGTTGTTGTCGTCCCAGACCTGGGTCATGCCGAGCTTGGTGCCCAGCAGGCCCTTCACAGTGCGTTCGTTGGTCATCGTCACTTGCCTCACGGGAGCTTGATCTCGATGTCGACGCCCGCCGGGAGGTCGAGCCGCATGAGCGAGTCGACGGTCTTCGGCGTGGGGTCGAGGATGTCGATCAGCCGCTTGTGCGTGCGCATCTCGAAGTGCTCGCGGCTGTCCTTGTACTTGTGGGGCGAACGGATCACGCAGTACACGTTCTTCTCGGTCGGCAGCGGCACGGGGCCGGCGACCTTGGCGCCCGTGCGGGTCACCGTGTCCACGATCTTGCGCGCCGAGGAGTCGATGACCTCGTGGTCATACGCCCTGAGCCTGATGCGGATCTTCTGTCCCGCCACGGTTCATCCCTCTCGTCGGTCTCCGGCTCTGGGCCGGATCGTCACGGGAGACTCACGGTGAGCTCCCTTGTCGCCCCGACCCACGCGGTCGGGCGTGTCGCGTACTTACGACCGCACTGGTCCCCTGCTGATCGCAGTGACCGATGTCCGGCGAAGACCGGCACCCTTGTGGAGAGTCTCCTGGTACGGTGCCTCACACAGCGGATGACCGCGCAAAGCACCCCGGCGACCCGTCGGGGCAACCCCGCAATCCTGACACTTCTGCGCACGTGTGGCAAATCAGCGACACGTCCGGGAGCGCTCAGAGCGAGTCGCGCAGCGTCCTCAGCCTGGCGAGTACGGACTCGCGCCCGAGCAGCTCCATGGACTCGAAGAGCGGGGGCGAGACCCGGCGTCCGGTCACCGCGACCCGCAGGGCGGCGAAGGCCACGCGCGGCTTGAGTCCCAGACCGTCCACCAAGGCCGTACGCAGCGCCCCGTCGAGCGCCTCGTGGGAGAAGTCTGGCACGTCGGCCACGGTCGCGATCGCCGTGTCCAGGACCTGCGGGGCGGCGTCCGTGAGCTGCGCCCGCGCGTCGTCCTCGATGACGAGGCCCGCGTCAGGGGTCAGCGCGAACGTGAGCTGGTCGAGGGCGTCAGAGAGCAGCACGAGGCGCGGCTGCAGCATGGCCGCGGAGCCGTGCACCACGGCTGCCTCCGCCTCCGTGAGGGGCCGCTGGTGGTCCCGTACGAACGTCACGAGCCGGTCCCCCAGCTCGTCCACGGACAGGGCGCGGATGTACGTGCCGTTGAGCCAGTTCAGCTTGTCGATGTCGAAGATCGGCCCGACCGTGTTCACCTTCGACCACTCGAAGCCCGCGACGAACTCGTCGAACGATGCGACCTCGCTGTCGCCGTCCGCCGGCGGGTAGGCGAGGAGCTGGAGGAAGTTGCGCAGCGCCTCCGGCAGGTAGCCCTGCTCCACGAACCACAGCAGCCGCGCGGCCGGGTTCTTGCGCTTCGAGATCTTCGACCGGTCCGTGTTGCGCAGGAGCGGCATGTGGGCGAACGCGGGCGCCTCCCACCCCAGCCAGCGGTACAGGAGGAGGTGCTTCGGGGTCGAGGAGATCCACTCCTCGCCACGGACCACGTGCGTGATGCTCATGAGGTGGTCGTCGACCACCACGGCCAGGTGGTACGTGGGGAAGCCGTCCGTCTTCAGCAGGACCTGGTCGTCCGGTCGCGGGGCCGACACGGTCCCCCGGATGAGGTCCTCGAACTGCAGGGGGACGTCGTCGGGCACGAGCATCCGCACGACCGGGTTCTCGCTGAAGCCCGGCAGCTGCGCCCGCTGCTCGCGCGTCATGCCGTAGCACAGCCGGTCGTACCCGGTGACCGGGTTCTTGGAGCGCTCCTGCTCCTGGCGCAGCTCCGCCAGCCGCTCCGGAGTGCACCAGCAGTGGTAGGCATGGCCGTCCGCGAGAAGCTGGTCGACGAACGGCCTGTACGTGTCGAGGCGCTCGCTCTGCCGGTACGGGCCGTACGGGCCGCCCACGTCCGGCCCCTCGTCCCACGGGAGCCCGAGCCACCGCAGCGTCTCGGTGATCTGTGCCTCGGAGTCGGCCCTGTAGCGGGCGCGGTCCGTGTCCTCGATGCGCAGGACGAAGGCTCCCCCGGTCTTGCGGGCGTACGCGAGGTTGAACAGCGACATGTACGCGGTGCCCACGTGCGGGTCCCCCGTCGGTGACGGGGCGACGCGCAGGCGCGCGGGGACGAGATCTGAGGTCACGGCCCAGGAGCCTACCGGTGGTCGCCCCGACGCCCGGGCACGCGCGAGACCGGCCTCGGACGCCCGAGGTGCGCTGCGCTAGTTTTCCCCCATGACAGAACCCGTTGCCGCAGGAGACTTCATCAGAGACACCGTCATCCGCGACAACGAGCAGCAGACCTACGGCGGCCGGGTGCAGACGAGGTTCCCGCCGGAGCCCAACGGCTACCTCCACATCGGCCACGCGAAGGCCATCACGGTCGACTTCGGCATCGCACGCGACTTCGGCGGGCTGTGCAACCTCCGCCTCGACGACACGAACCCCGACACGGAGGACGTCGAGTACGTCGACGCGATCGTCTCCGACATCGAGTGGCTCGGGTACGAGCCGGCGAACGTTCTCCACGCCTCCGACTACTTCCCCACCCTGTACGAGTGGGCGGAGCACCTCATCGGTACAGGCTTCGCCTACGTGGACGACCAGGACGGCGAGACCATCTCCGCCCAGCGGGGCGGGTACGGGAAGCCCGGCGTCGAGTCCCCGTACCGCGACCGGACACCCGAGGAGAACCTCGACCTCTTCCGCCGCATGCGCGCGGGCGAGTTCGCCGAGGGCTCGCGGGTGCTGCGGGCGAAGATCGACATGCAGCACGAGAACATGCAGATGCGCGACCCGGTCATGTACCGGATCCGGTTCAGCCACCACCACAACACCGGCGACGAGTGGTGCATCTACCCCACCTACGACTGGGCGCACGGCCAGTCCGACGCCATCGAGGGCGTGACGCACTCGATCTGCACGCTGGAGTTCGACTCGCACCGGCCGCTGTACGACTGGTACCTCGAGCACTGCCCGCTGCCCGGCGACCAGCCGAAGCAGATCGAGTTCGCGCGCCTGGAGTTCACGCACACGGTGACGTCGAAGAGGCGGCTGCTCAAGCTCGTCAACGACGGCGTCGTGTCGGGGTGGGACGACCCGCGGATGCCGACGCTGCAGGGGCTGCGGCGACGTGGCTATCCAGCCGCCGCGATCCGCGACTTCTGCCACGACATCGGTACGACGAAGACGAACAGCCGCCAGTCGATCGAGGCCCTCGAGGCGTACGTCCGGCGCGAGCTGAACCGTACGGCGCAGCGCCGCATGGCGGTCCTCCACCCTCTCCGGCTCGTCATCACGAACTGGCCCGTCGACGAGCACGGCAATCCCGTCGTCGAGCGCTTCCCCATCGCGAACAACCCGGAGAACGAGGCGGACGGCGTGCGCGAGGTCGCCTTCAGCGGCGAGCTGTGGATCGAGGCGGAGGACTTCGCCGAGGTGCCGCCGCCGAAGTTCTTCCGGCTCAGCCCGGGCAAGGAGGTGCGGCTCCGCGGGGCCTACCTCGTGACGGCCACGGGTGTCGTGAAGGACGAGGAGGGCAACGTCGTCGCTGTGGAGGCCACGTACGACCCGGCGTCGAAGGGCGGCAACTCCCCCGACGGACGCAAGGTGAAGTCGACCATGCACTGGGTGTCGGCGCCGCATGCCGTCGAGGCGACCGTGGCGCTGTACGAGCGGCTGTTCTCGGCCGCCTACCCCGGCGAGCGCACGGGCGAGCCCCTGGACGACGTGGACACCGACTCGCTCCACCTGCTGGTGGGCTGCAAGGCGGAGGCTGCCCTGGCAGCGACAGCACCGGGCGAGGTCGTCCAGTTCGAGCGCCTCGGCTACTTCGCCCTGGATGGGCAGACGCCCATGCTGTTCCACCGCACCGTCGGCCTGCGCGACGAGTGGGCGGCCATCCAGAGGCGTCAGGGCTGACGGGCGGGCGGCCGAGGGCCAGGAGTGTCGGCCTACCGGCCGCCCGAGACGTCGACGATCGTTCCCGTCGTGTACGAGGCGGCGTCGGAGAGGAGCCACAGGATCGCCTCCGCGACCTCCTCGGGGCGTCCCGGCCGCTTCATGGGCAGCGTGGGGGCCAGCCGTGCCGGTCGTCCCGCCTCGCCGCCGCTGGCGTGGATCTCCGTCTCGATGATGCCGGGCCTCACGGCATTGACGCGGACCCCCTCGGCGGCCACCTCGAGGGCGAGGCCGTGCGTGAAGGTGTCGACCGCCCCCTTCGACGCCGCGTAGTCCACGTACTCCCCCGGCGAGCCGATCCTCGACGCGACCGACGACACGTTGACGATCGCGCCGCCCTGGCCCCCGTGACGCGTCGACATGCGGAGCACCGCCTCTCGGGAGGCGAGGAACGTCCCCACGACGTTGGTCCTGAGGACCCGCAGGAGCCGCTCCTCGTCGATGTCGTCGACGCGCGCCTGCCGCTCGAGGGTGCCGGCGTTGTTCACGAGGCCCGTGAGCCGGCCGAGCCGCGAGTCGACCTGGGCGAAGAGCCGCGACACGTCGGCCGCACGGCCCACGTCGGCCTGTACCGCGATGGCCTCGCCTCCGGTGCGCGAGATGTCGTCGACGACGGCCTGCGCGGAGGCCTCGTCGCGCACGTAGTTCACGCAGACGGCCCACCCGCGGCCGGCTGCCAGCCGGGCCGTGGCCGCACCTATCCCCCGGCCGGCGCCCGTGACGAGGAGGACGTTCGTACGCGTCGTGGACGCATCGGACGACATGGGTGACCTCCTGGGGTTCTGATCAGCCTGGTGAGTGTTCACAGCGTGATGTCCCTGGCCCGTGTGGGCCGTGCGAGGGGCCAGAGACGCCGCTGGGGCCGGACCGTGAGGTGTCACGAGCCCGGCCCCAGCCGATGGAGCGGAGACGAAGGCTCAGGCCTCCAGCGTCTTCGACAGGAACGCGTAGCTCTCCGCGATGCCCTCGAAGATGTCACCGGCGTACTTGTCGAACTCCACGACGGCGTACTGGATGCCGGACCCGGCCTTGAGCGCCGCGGCGAGCGGGACGTCGCCCTGGCCTGCCGGCTTCTGGTCGTCGGGAAGGTTGGCGGCCGTGATGCCCGGACGCATGGGCCCGTCCTTGACGTGCACCGCGATGACCCGGTCGCCGAGCTTCTCGAGGAGCGCCGGAGCGTCCTGTCCGCCGGCCGTGGCCCAGTAGAGGTCCAGCTCGAGGACGACGCGCGGGTCGAGGAGGCCGACGAAGACCTCGTACGCCGTCTTCCCGTCGATCGTGGAGGTGAACTCGTGGTCGTGGTTGTGGTAGCCCACGCGCAGCCCGTGCTCGGCGGCCTTCTCGGCGGCCTCGTTGAGGCGCTGGGCGCTGCGGGTGACGTTCTCCAGGTCGGCCCAGCGTGCCGGCGGCACGTACGGGTCGATGACGACGTCCACGCCGAGCGCCTTCGCAGCGGCGAACACCTCATCGGCCGGCGGTGTCGTCAGCAGGCCGTCAGGGGTCGCCGTGCCCTCCTCGACGAGGATCGCGTGAGCGGTCGGGGAGACGAGCCCGTACTTGTCGAAGGCTGCCTTGAGGGCGTCGACGCGACGTACGAAGTCGAATGCCTCGACGTTGCGGAACCCGATGTCGGCGAGCTTGCGGAGGGTCCCGTCGAGGTCCTCCTCGGACGGGCCGTACACGGAGTAGAGCTGGACCGAGATCTGAGGCTGGGTCATGAGGTGTCTGTCCTTTCCAGGAACCGAGGCGGTCGCGGCCTCGGCGGCGCCACGCACGCAGCCGGCTCATCCCTGGCCTTCTGCGACCGACCACATCGGTGTGCCGGCTGGCCCAGCCTATGGCTTCCTCAGCCTCCGCGCGGCCCATCCAGGGTGAAAACAGACAGAAATGGACAAATTGATCGGCGACGCGAGTCCCGAACGCGACAAGGCCCCCCGCCCGAAGGCGAGGGGCCCTGCAGCAGTGGGCTCAGCTCACTTGAGGATCTTCGTCACACGACCGGCGCCGACCGTACGACCACCCTCGCGGATGGCGAACTTCAGGCCGTCCTCCATGGCGATCGGCTTCTCGAGGTGGACCGTCATGTCGGTGTTGTCGCCCGGCATGACCATGTCCTTGCCCTCGGGGAGCTCGACCTTGCCCGTGACGTCCGTGGTACGGAAGTAGAACTGCGGGGCGTAGTTCGAGAAGAACGGCTTGTGACGGCCACCCTCCTCCTTGGTCAGGACGTAGACGTTGCCCTCGAAGTCCGTGTGCGGGGTCGTGGTGCCCGGCTTGATGACGACCATGCCGCGCTCCACGTCCTCCTTCTTGGTGCCACGGAGCAGGAGGCCGACGTTCTCGCCCGCGCGACCCTCGTCGAGGATCTTGCGGAACATCTCGACGCCGGTCACCGTCGAGGACTGCTTCGACGGACGGATGCCGA
This sequence comes from Propionibacteriaceae bacterium, assembly GCA_035702685.1. Classification (GTDB taxonomy): domain Bacteria; phylum Actinomycetota; class Actinomycetes; order Propionibacteriales; family Propionibacteriaceae; genus Fen-668. The sequence continues at coordinate 10,857 of DASSQF010000337.1, read as the reverse complement.
TGATGTCGACGGCCTCGCCGGTCTTGACGACGCCGCGCTCGATACGGCCGGTGATGACGGTGCCGCGACCGGTGATCGTGAAGACGTCCTCGACGGGCATGAGGAACGGCTTGTCGGTCTCACGCTCGGGCTGCGGGATGTAGTCGTCGACCGCGTTCATGAGCTCGAGGATCGACTCGGACCACTTCGGGTCGCCGTTCATCGCCGGGTAGGCGGCGACGCGGATGACGGGGCAGCCGTCGCCGTCGAACTCCTGCGCGCTGAGGAGCTCACGGACCTCCATCTCGACGAGCTCGATGAGCTCCTCGTCGTCGACCATGTCGCACTTGTTGAGGGCGACGACGATCGACGGCACGCCGACCTGACGGGCGAGCAGCACGTGCTCACGCGTCTGCGGCATGGGGCCATCAGTGGCGGCGACCACGAGGATCGCACCGTCCATCTGCGCGGCACCGGTGATCATGTTCTTCACGTAGTCCGCGTGCCCCGGGCAGTCGACGTGAGCGTAGTGACGCTTCTCCGTCTGGTACTCGACGTGGGCGATGGCGATCGTGATACCGCGCTGACGCTCCTCGGGGGCCTTGTCGATCTGGTCGAAGGCCGAGACGGCGTTCAGGGTCGGGTACTTGTCGTGGAGCACCTTCGTAATCGCCGCGGTGAGCGTGGTCTTGCCGTGGTCGATATGCCCGATGGTGCCGATGTTGCAGTGCGGCTTTGTCCGCTCGAACTTGGCCTTTGCCACTTGGGCTCCTATTCCGGATGTCGCCACGCGGTCGCGAGGCGCGCTTCTATTCTGTCCAGCCGGTGGGGGCGGGACGCAGGTGGGTCTGACCCCCACGCAGGGGACCGGACAAGTCTTCCCGAGCGGGGTCAGTGAGTCAAACCCACGTCACCGCCCGGTCGGTCGCCCTCCCAGGGAGGGCGACCTGTCTGTCAGAGACCGCCGCGCGACTTGGCGACGATCTCGTCGGACACGCTCTTGGGCGTCTCGGCGTACGAGTCGAACTCCATGGAGTACGACGCCTGGCCGGACGTCTTGCTGCGGAGGTCGCCGACGTAGCCGAACATCTCCGACAGCGGGACCAGCGCGCGGACGATCTGGTTCCCGTGCTGCTCCTCGGTGCCCTGGACGTGGCCACGGCGCGAGTTGATGTCGCCGATGACCGTACCCAGGTAGTCACCCGGCGTGGTCACCTCGACCGCCATCATCGGCTCGAGGATCGCGGGGTCCGCCTTGCGAGCGGCCTCCTTGAAGCCCATCGACCCGGCGATCTTGAACGCGAGCTCCGAGGAGTCGACGTCGTGGTACGCACCGTCGACGAGCGTCACGCGGACGTCCTCGACCGGGTAGCCGGCCAGCACGCCGAACTGCATGGCGTCCTTGACACCGGCGTCCACCGCGGGGATGTACTCCTTGGGGATGCGGCCGCCGGTGACGGCGTTGACGAACTCGTAGCCGGACCCGGCGGGCAGCGGCTCGAGGTTGATGATGATCTTGCCGTACTGACCGGAACCGCCGGACTGCTTCTTGTGCGTGTACTCGGCCTTCTCGACCGGGCGGCGCAGGGTCTCGCGGTAGGCGACCTGGGGCTTGCCGATGTTCGCCTCGACCTTGAACTCGCGGCGCATGCGGTCGATCATCACCTCGAGGTGGAGCTCGCCCATGCCCGCGATGATGGTCTGGCCCGTCTCCTCGTCGGTGTGGACGCGGAACGTCGGGTCCTCCTCCGCCAGGCGCTGGATCGCGATGGACAGCTTCTCCTGGTCGGACTTCGTCTTCGGCTCGACGGCCTGCTCGATGACGGGGTTCGGGAACTCCATCGACTCCAGCACGATCGGGTGCTGCGGGTCGCACAGCGTCTCGCCCGTGCCCGTGTCCTTGAGGCCCATCACCGCGCAGATCATGCCCGCGCCCATCGACTCGACCTCTTCACGCTTGTTGGCGTGCATCTGGTAGATCTTGCCGATCCGCTCCTTCTTGCCCTTGGTCGCGTTGAGGACCTGGGAGCCGGAGTGGAGGACGCCGGAGTACACGCGGACGAAGATCAGGCGGCCCAGGTGCGGGTCCGCGGCGATCTTGAACGCGAGCGCGGACAGGGGCTCGTCGTTGCTCGGGTGACGCTCGAGCTGTACGGACTCGTCGCCCGGCTTGAAGCCGTCGATGGCCGGCACGTCGAGCGGGGACGGCAGGTAGTCGATGACCGCGTCGAGGAGCGGCTGGACGCCCTTGTTCTTGTACGCGGTGCCACAGAGGACGGCGTTGCCGGTGTTCGCGAGAACCGCGCGGCGGATGGCGCCCTTGATCTCGTCGACCGTCAGCTCCTCGCCCGAGTCCTCCTTCTCGAGCCACAGCTCGGCGAAGTCGTCGTCCGCGTCCGCGAGGGCGGCGATGAGCTCCTCGCGGGCCTCCGCAGCGCGCTCGGCGAGGTCGGCCGGGATCTCCTCGACCGTGTAGTCCTCACCGATCGTGGTCTCGCCGCGCCACGTGAGCGCGCGCATGCCGACGAGGTCGACGACACCGAGGAAGTTGGACTCGGCGCCGATGGGGAGCTGTACGACGAGGGGGTTCGCGTTGAGTCGCTCGCGGATCGTCTTCACGCAGAAGTCGAAGGAGGCGCCCGTACGGTCGAGCTTGTTGATGAAGCAGATGCGGGGTACGTGGTACCGGTTCGCCTGGCGCCACACCGTCATCGACTGGGGCTCGACACCCGCGACACCGTCGAACACCGTGACGGCACCGTCGAGGACGCGCAGCGAGCGCTCCACCTCGATCGTGAAGTCCACGTGTCCGGGCGTGTCGATGATGTTGATCTGGGTGCCCTTCCAGAAGCACGTCGTCGCGGCGGACGTGATCGTGATGCCGCGCTCCTGCTCCTGCTCCATCCAGTCCATCGTCGCGGCGCCGTCGTGCACCTCGCCGATCTTGTAGTTGATGCCCGTGTAGAACAGGATCCGCTCGGTCGTCGTCGTCTTGCCGGCGTCGATGTGGGCCATGATCCCGATGTTGCGGACCTTGGCTAGGTCGATGGTCTTGTCAGCTGCCACGAGCTTCTACCTTTTCGTTTCCTGTTGCGTTGACTTGGGTGCGGGCATGGATGCGCCCCCGGACCGGCAGCGCTGCCGGGACCGAGGGCGCCCCAGTGTCACCAGCGGTAGTGGGCGAAGGCGCGGTTGGCCTCGGCCATCTTGTGCGTGTCCTCACGGCGCTTGACCGCAGCGCCGAGACCGTTGGCCGCGTCGAGGATCTCGTTGCGCAGGCGCTCGGCCATGGTCTTCTCGCGACGTGCCCGCGAGAAGCTCACGAGCCAGCGCATGGCCAGCGTGTTGGCGCGAGCCGGCTTGACCTCGATCGGGACCTGGTAGGTCGCGCCACCGACGCGGCGGCTCTTGACCTCGATGCTCGGGCGGACGTTGTCCAGCGCGCGCTTGAGCGTCTGCACGGGGTCCGTACCACCGGTCTTCTCTCGGGTGCCCTCGAGAGCGGTGTAGACGATGCTCTGCGCGATGGTCTTCTTGCCGTCGAGCAGGATCTTGCTCACGAGCTGCGAGACCAGGGGCGACCCGTAGACCGGGTCGACCATCACGGGACGCTTGGGCGCGGGACCCTTACGAGGCATTACTTCTCCTTCTTCGCGCCGTAGCGGCTACGGGCCTGCTTGCGGCCCTTGACGGCCTGGGTGTCGAGGGCGCCGCGGATGATCTTGTACCGGACGCCGGGGAGGTCCTTCACACGGCCGCCGCGCACGAGCACCATCGAGTGCTCCTGCAGGTTGTGGCCGACACCGGGGATGTACGCGGTGACCTCGACGCCACTGGAGAGCCGGACACGGGCGACCTTGCGCAGCGCGGAGTTCGGCTTCTTGGGCGTGGTCGTGTACACGCGCGTGCACACACCGCGGCGCTGCGGCGAACCCTTGAGCGCAGGGGTCTTCGTCTTGCTCACCTTGTCGGTCCGGCCCTTGCGGACCAGCTGCTGGATCGTAGGCACCTGGATGTATCTCTTTTCCGTGTCGCTGGGGGATCTCCCCAGCTTGTGGTGGTCCGGGGCCCGGGGGCCTCGGGAAGCCTGGCGCACCACCGGAGCGCTCCCTAAGCCTGGGAAGCTGCGACCGGAACGGTGCTTGTGACAACGAGTCCGCCGTCACGGTTCGTGCAGCCTTGCTCACCTGAGAAGGGCGCAGAGGCACGCACACGAGCCCGGACACACCGGACCCAACGTGAAAGGCTAGTCGTTGGAGCCTGCAGGGTCAAAACCGGAGGCCGCTGGGGTGGCTCTACTCCCCCATGAAGCCTGTGCGCGGCGACGGCTCCCAGGCGTGGAGCCGGGGAGCCGTCGCCGAGCAGACTCAGCGCATGCCGAGGTCGTAGTCGTCCAGCGGGACGACGGCGCCCGAGCCGTTGCCGAAGTCGTAGTCGAACGGGTCGTACGTGATGGCGTACGCCTTGGCCCGCGCCTCGGGGGTCGGCTCCACCCGGATGTTGCGGTAGCGGTCGAGACCGGTACCCGCCGGGATGAGCTTTCCGAGGATGACGTTCTCCTTGAGGCCGCGCAGGGAGTCCGACTTGGCGTGGATCGCCGCGTCCGTGAGCACCTTGGTGGTCTCCTGGAAGGACGCCGCCGAGAGCCACGACTCGGTCGCGAGCGACGCCTTGGTGATGCCCATGAGCACCGGGCGACCCTGTGCCGGCTGGCCGCCCTCGGTGACCACAGCACGGTTCTCCGTCTCGTAGGACTTCCGGTCCACGAGCTCGCCCGGCAGCATCGACGTGTCGCCGCTCTCGATCACCGTGATCCGGCGGAGCATCTGCCGGATGATGATCTCGATGTGCTTGTCGTGGATCGGGGCGCCCTGGGTCCGGTAGACCTGCTGGACCTCCTCGACCAGGTGCTCCTGCACCCGACGGACACCGCGGACGCGCAGCACGTCCTGGGGGTCGACCGTACCGGCGGTGAGCTGCTGGCCCACGTCGACGTGGTCGCCGTCCTTGATGGCGTGGTGCACGCGGTTGACGTCGTCCCACTCGAGACGCGCACGGCGCGGCACCGGGTAGGCCAGGTCCTCGCCGCCGTCATCCCGAACGAGCACGAGCTTGCGGGTGCGGTCGGTCTCGTCGATCCGGATCCGGCCGGCAGCTTCGGCGATGGGCGCCTTGCCCTTCGGAGTACGAGCCTCGAAGAGCTCGACCACTCGGGGCAGACCCTGCGTGATGTCGTCGCCTGCCACACCACCGGTGTGGAAGGTACGCATCGTCAGCTGGGTCCCGGGCTCGCCGATCGACTGGGCAGCGACGATGCCGACGGCCTCGCCGACGTCCACGAGCTTGCCGGTCGCGAGAGAGCGTCCGTAGCAGGCGGCGCAGGTGCCGGTCGCCGCGTCACACGTGAGGACCGAGCGGACCCGCACCTCCGTGATGCCCGCGTCGATGAGCATCTTGATGTTGACGTCACCGAGGTCGACACCGGCGGGGAGGAGCTCGTTGCCCTCCGCGTCCCGGATCGTCTGCGCCAGCGTACGGGCGTAGACGCTCGTCTCGACGTTGTCGGCCGCCACGAGCTTCCCCTTGGCGTTCGGCAGCGCGATCGTCTTCATCAGCCCACGCTCGGTCTGGCAGTCCTCCTCGCGGATGATGACGTCCTGGGAGACGTCCACCAGTCGACGGGTGAGGTAGCCGGAGTCGGCCGTACGGAGAGCCGTGTCGGCCTGTCCCTTACGACCACCGTGCGTCGAGATGAAGTACTCCAGAACGCTCAGGCCCTCACGGAAGTTGGACTTGATCGGCGTCGGGATGATCTCGCCCTTCGGGTTGGCCACGAGGCCACGCATGGCGGCGATCTGACGCATCTGCGTCATGTTTCCACGAGCACCCGAGTGGACCATCATGAAGATCGGGTTGTCGCGGGTGAAGTTCGCCTCCATGGCCGCGGTGAGCTCCGCCGTCGCGTCCGTCCAGATCTGGATGAGCTCCTGACGACGCTCCTCCTCGGTGACCTGGCCGCGCTCGTACAGCTTGTCGACCTTGGCGGCCTTCGACTCGTACCCGGAGAGGATCTCCTTCTTCGTCGGCGGCGTCTGCACGTCGGCGATGGAGACGGTGACGCCGGACCGCGTGGCCCAGCGGAAGCCGATCTCCTTGAGGTTGTCCAGCGTGTGGGCGACCTCCACCTTCGGGTAGCGCTCCGCAAGGTCGTTGACGATGGTCCCGAGCCGCTTGCGGCCGACCTCCATGTCGACGAACGGGTAGTCCGCCGGAAGAGCCTCGTTGAAGAGGGCACGCCCGAGCGTCGTCTCCAGGGTGATCGAGCCGTCGGCGTTGAGCTCCTTGCCGGCGGGGGGCACGATGCCCGTGAGGCGCAGCTTGATCTTCGTCCCGACGAGGATCTCCTTGCGGTCGAACGCCATGATCGCCTCGGCGATCGAGGCGAACGCACGCCCCTCGCCCACGCTCCCGTCACGCTGCAGCGTGAGGAAGTAGTGGCCGATGATCATGTCCTGGGTCGGCATGGTCACGGGTCGGCCGTCGGCCGGCTTGAGGATGTTGTTCGTGCTCAGCATGAGGATGCGGGCCTCGGCCTGCGCCTCGGCGCTCAGCGGCAGGTGCACGGCCATCTGGTCACCGTCGAAGTCGGCGTTGAACGCCGTGCAGACGAGCGGGTGGATCTGGATGGCCTTGCCCTCGATGAGCTGGGGCTCGAACGCCTGGATGCCCAGGCGGTGCAGCGTGGGCGCGCGGTTCAGCAGCACGGGGTGCTCGGCGATGACCTCTTCGAGCACGTCCCACACCACCGGACGCTGACGCTCCACCATGCGCTTGGCGGACTTGATGTTCTGCGCGTGGTTGAGGTCGTCCAGACGCTTCATGACGAACGGCTTGAAGAGCTCGAGAGCCATCTTCTTGGGAAGACCGCACTGGTGAAGCTTGAGCTCAGGGCCGACGACGATGACCGAACGGCCGGAGTAGTCGACACGCTTGCCGAGCAGGTTCTGGCGGAAACGGCCCTGCTTGCCCTTGAGCATGTCCGAGATCGACTTGAGGGGACGGTTGCCCGGCCCGGTCACCGGACGGCCGCGGCGGCCGTTGTCGAACAGCGAGTCGACGGCCTCCTGGAGCATCCGCTTCTCGTTGTTGACGATGATCTCGGGCGCGCCGAGGTCCAGCAGGCGCTTGAGGCGGTTGTTCCGGTTGATGACGCGGCGGTACAGGTCGTTGAGGTCGGACGTGGCGAAGCGGCCACCGTCGAGCTGCACCATGGGGCGCAGGTCCGGCGGGATGACCGGGACGGCGTCGAGGACCATGCCGGACGGCGAGTTGGAGGTCTGCAGGAACGCAGCGACCACCTTGAGCCGCTTGAGGGCCCGGGTCTTGCGCTGGCCCTTGCCGGTCTGGATGATCTCGCGCAGCGACTCGGACTCCGCCAGCAGGTCGAACGTGGCGAGGCGGTCCTTGATGGCCTCCGCGCCCATCGAGCCCTTGAAGTACTTGCCGAAGCGGTTCTTCATCTCGCGGTAGAGGATCTCGTCGCCCTCGAGGTCCTGGACCTTGAGCGTCTTGAACCGGTTCCACACGGCCTCGAGACGGTCGAGCTCGCGCTGGGCGCGGTCGCGGACCAGCTTGAGCTCCTTCTCGGCGCCGTCACGCACGCGCTTCTTGATGTCGGCCTTCGCGCCCTCGTTCTCGAGCTGCGCCAGGTCCTCCTCGAGCTTCGCCATGCGCTCGTTCACGTCGTTGTCACGACGCGTCTCGATGTGCTTGCGCTCCGTCTCGACCTTCGCCTCGAGCGAGGGGAGGTCTCGGTGGCGCGCCTCGTCGTCGACGCTCGTGATCATGTACGCGGCGAAGTAGATGACCTTCTCGAGGTCCTTCGGCGCGACGTCGAGCAGGTAGCCGAGCCGCGAGGGGACGCCCTTGAAGTACCAGATGTGCGTCACCGGAGCGGCGAGCTCGATGTGGCCCATGCGCTCGCGGCGCACGTTGGACCGCGTCACCTCGACGCCACAGCGCTCACACACGATGCCCTTGAACCGGACCCGCTTGTACTTGCCGCAGTAGCACTCCCAGTCCCGGGTGGGACCGAAGATCTTCTCGCAGAACAGGCCGTCACGCTCGGGCTTGAGCGTGCGGTAGTTGATCGTCTCTGGCTTCTTGACCTCGCCGTGCGACCACTCGCGGATCTGCTCCGCGGTGGCCAGACCGATGCGCAGCTCGTCGTAGAAGTTCACATCCAGCACGTTTGCTTGTCTCTTTTCTCCCTGCCGGGAAGGTCGTGACTCTGAGTTGTGGGGGGCTGAGTGCCGGCCTCAGGGCCGCACAGCTCAGATCTCGTCGAGGGCCGAGAAGTGGTCGGCACCAGGACGGCGGGACAGGTCGATGCCGAACTCCTCGGACGCCCTGTAGTCGTCCTCGGAGTCGCGGAGCTCCACGATCTGCCCGTCGGAGCTCAGCACCTCGACGTTCAGGCAGAGCGACTTCATCTCCTTGACCAGCACCTTGAAGGACTCGGGGATGCCGGGCTCGGGGATGTTCTCGCCCTTGACGATGGCCTCGTACACCTTCACGCGGCCAGGGACGTCGTCGGACTTGATCGTCAGCAGCTCCTGGAGGGCCCAGGCCGCGCCGTACGCCTCGAGGGCCCACACCTCCATCTCGCCGAACCGCTGGCCGCCGAACTGGGCCTTACCGCCCAGGGGCTGCTGCGTGATCATGGAGTACGGACCAGTCGACCGTGCGTGGATCTTGTCGTCGACGAGGTGGTGGAGCTTGAGCATGTAGATGTAGCCCACGCCTACGCGCTCGGGGTACGGCTCGCCGGAGCGGCCGTCGAACAGCTGCACCTTGCCGCCGCCGTCCATGAGCCGCTCGCCGTCGCGGTTCGGCAGCCCGTGCTGGAGGAGGCCGCTGATCTCCTGCTCGTTGGCGCCGTCGAAGACCGGCGTGGCGACGCGCTGGTCGCCCTCCACACGGCCCAGGCCGACGTCGACCAGACGCTCGGCCCACGGCTCGTCGAGACCCGTGATGTCCCAGCCGGTCTTCGCGACCCAGCCGAGGTGGGTCTCGAGGACCTGCCCCACGTTCATTCGTGAGGGGACGCCCAGCGGGTTGAGGACGATGTCGACCGGCGTGCCGTCCTCGAGGAACGGCATGTCCTCGACGGGGAGGATCTTCGAGATGACGCCCTTGTTGCCGTGGCGTCCGGCGAGCTTGTCGCCGTCGGAGATCTTGCGCTTTTGGGCCACGTACACGCGGACGAGCTGGTTCACGCCCGGAGGCAGCTCGTCGCCGTCCTCGCGGTCGAGGACCCGGACGCCGATGACCGTGCCGGTCTCGCCGTGGGGCACCTTCATGGACGTGTCGCGGACCTCGCGGGCCTTCTCACCGAAGATCGCGCGCAGCAGGCGCTCCTCCGGCGTCAGCTCGGTCTCGCCCTTCGGGGTGACCTTGCCGACGAGGATGTCGCCCGTGCCCACCTCGGCGCCGATGCGGATGATGCCGCGGTCGTCGAGGTCGGCGAGCATGTCCTCGCTCACGTTCGGGATGTCCCGCGTGATCTCCTCGGCGCCCAGCTTGGTGTCACGGGCGTCGACCTCGTGCTCCTCGATGTGGATCGAGGTGAGGACGTCGTCCTGGACGAGCCGCTGGCTGAGGATGATCGCGTCCTCGTAGTTGTGGCCCTCCCACGGCATGAACGCCACGAGGAGGTTGCGGCCGAGAGCCATCTCGCCGCCGTCGGTGCAGGCGCCGTCGGCGAGCGGGGTGCCCACCTCGACGCGCTGGCCGTCGGCCACGAGCGGACGCTGGTTGATGCACGTCGCCTGGTTCGAGCGGCGGAACTTGTCCAGCCGGTACGAGCGGTACGTGCCGTCGTCGTTGGCGACCTCCACGAGGTCGGCGCTGACGCTGGTCACGACGCCGGCCTTCTCGGCCACGGTGACGTCACCCGCGTCGACCGCGCCGCGGTACTCCATGCCCGTGCCGACGAGCGGCGCCTCGTTGCGGAGCAGCGGCACGGCCTGCCTCTGCATGTTCGCGCCCATGAGCGCCCGGGAGGCGTCGTCGTGCTCGAGGAACGGGATGAGGGCGGTGGCCACCGACACCATCTGGCGCGGTGAGACGTCCATGTAGTCCACGTCGGCCGGGGGCACCTGGTCGACGTCGTGCTTCGTACGGACGAGCACGCGCTCCTGCGTGAACCGGCCGTTCTCGTCGAGCGTGGCGTTCGCCTGCGCGATGAGGTGGCGGTCCTCCTCGTCGGCGGTCAGGTAGTCGATCTGGCTCGTCACGACACCGTCGACGCACTTGCGGTACGGGGTCTCGATGAAGCCGAACGCGTTGACCCGCGCGAACGAGGCGAGCGAGCCGATGAGGCCGATGTTCGGGCCTTCAGGGGTCTCGATGGGGCACATGCGGCCGTAGTGCGACGGGTGGACGTCGCGGACCTCCATGCCGGCGCGGTCACGGGAGAGACCACCGGGTCCGAGCGCAGAGAGACGACGCTTGTGCGTCAGGCCGGCGACCGGGTTGGTCTGGTCCATGAACTGGGACAGCTGCGAGGTCCCGAAGAACTCGCGCAGCGCGGCGACGACCGGACGCACGTTGATGAGCGTTTGGGGCGTGATCGCCTCGATGTCCTGGGTCGTCATGCGGTCGCGGACGACGCGCTCCATGCGCCCGAGACCCGTGCGGAGCTGGTTCTGGATCAGCTCGCCGACGGTACGGAGGCGACGGTTGCCGAAGTGGTCGATGTCGTCGGTCTCGACGGGCAGGTCGCCGATCATCTCGCGCCCCTCGTGGAGGGCCACGATGTAGCGGATCGCCGCGACGATGTCCGACTCGGTGAGGACCTGCATGTCGAAGGGCTCG